>JBAVOF010000599.1:0-8984 GCA_049691835.1 Polyangiales bacterium | reverse complement strand
GCTTCGCCAGGTGGTACGTCTTACTCACGGTCGAAAAAGCGTCATTCGGATGAAAGGCGTTTTGACCGATCAAGAATTCACGCGCGATTCGTGCCCCTTCGAGGATCAGCCGATCTTCGTCTTCGAGCGCATCCACGCCGACGAGCCCCGCGATCTCCCTGAGATCGCGATCTCGCTGCAAGAGCCGAATCGTCTCTATGCGCAACTCGGCCCAATCGGAGCCTCCCTCCGTCGCAAACCATCCTGTGGTGCCCTCTGCGTAGAGGCTGTAGCTGGTGTCCCAGTCGACTGCGGGAAACTGCCGTTGGTGGGCGAGGCTCGCATCTAGCGCCCAGAGCGCGCCCACGACGCGCAACGATGCTTGCGTGACCGGTTCGGCGAAGTCACCTCCGGGCGGAGAAATCGCCGTGATGAACGTCACCGCGCCGGTGCGCTCCGGCGTCCCATGGCTCTCTACGCGACCGGCCCGCTCGTAGAGGCGACTCATGCGATTGGCCAGATAGGTCGGGTATCCTTCCTCACCGGGCATCTCTTGAAGGCGGGCGGCGATTTCCCGGAGCGCTTCTGCCCATCGCGAGAGCGAGTCAGCGAGGATCGCGACGTGGTAGCCCATGTCTCGGTAGTACTCCGCGATGGTCATTCCGAGGTAGACCGATGCGTCTCTCGCCGCGACGGGCATGTTGGAGGTGTTCACAATCAGCACCGTCCGATCCATGATCGGCCGTCCCGTGCGCGGATCGGTGAGACGGCCGAAGTCATGCAGCACCTCGGCCATCTCGTTGCCGCGCTCGCCGCATCCGATGTAGACCATCACGTCGGCCTTTGCGTACTTTGCGAGCGACTGCTCAATCACGGTCTTTCCAGTTCCGAAGCCACCGGGAACGGCGACGGAACCACCCTCAACGACGGGAAAGAGCAGATCGAACACCCTCTGCCCCGTGATGAAAGGTCTGTCACCGGGGAGGCGACGAGCAAAGGGCCGCCGTTCGCGGATCGCCCAGGGATGCGAGAGCGACAACTCGGTTCCGTCGTCCAACGTTGCGATCGTCTCGATGACCGTGAAGGCTCCCTGCTCGATCCTCCGCACCCGGCCGCCGGAGCCGGTTGGCACGAGAATCCGGTGCATCATTCCCGGGCGCTCTTCGACCAGGCCGAGCACATCACCCTCCGCGACCGTCGCGCCCGGCTCGACACTTGGCGCGAACGACCAGCGGACCTCCGGATCGAGGGTGGGTAGTGTCATCCCGGGAGCGATGAAGTCGCCGGAGCGCTCGGCTAGCCCCGGCAGCGGGCGTCCGACCCCATCGAGAATCGAGCCGAGCAAGCCCGGCCCAAGTCGGGTCATCAGCGAGCTCCCAGTCTTCCGCACCGGTTCGTCGAGCCCGAGCCCGCTGGTTTCCTCGAAGACCTGAATCGTTGCGACCTCGCCATTGAGACGAATCACTTCACCAAGCAGGCCGTGTTCACCGACCTCTACGAGCTCGTAGAGAGCCGCATCGCCCAGCGGTTGTGCTTCGGCAATCGCGCCCGCCACTCGGATGATTCGAGCCTCGGTCATTGCAGCCTCACGCGATAGCCGATGGCGCGCCGGAGGATCTCCACGATGTACTCGTGCGCCGTGGACTCTTTGGTCCAGTCGGGTCCGGGAACGGGGATCAGGACCGGGTACGCGGCTCGCTGGAGATTTCGTCTGATTTCCTCCGGAAGGCCCCGGAAAAGCACTTCGTCGATGATGAGCACGCTGGTACTAGCCTCATCGAGCAAACGGTCGATCTGCCCGGCCGCATCTACGCTGTCAGTCACCTCGAATACGGGGACCCCGGCCAGAGCAAAGCCGGCGCTCAATCCTGGACGCGAGATCGCCACCAGTCGTCCAGCCTTCATGCGACCACCATTTCTGCTTGGATGAGCGCACTCGGTGCTTGGAGCGCCACACCCCAGATGATGCTCTGAAGATTGAGCACCTCGGCGCGAAGCTCGATTGCAAAACCGATCACCGGTGACGCCCCCGTCGGATCGATGCGCACAGATCTGTTTTGCCACTGGATCTGTGCTCGAAGCACCGCGCCTTCGAGCTCTGTCATGTCCGCCGATTCGCCGCGAAACGCGCTGGCTAGAGCGGACTTGCGTAGCTCCCACGCGAGACGATTCTCCACATCGCGGAGCGTTTCGAGACTCATCAGCGCACCGAACACCTCTCGGGTCAGCCATCGTCCTCCTTCGATGAAGGTCAGATCGACGATCGATGGATCCCGCTCCACGAAATGCAGCAGCGCGGACCAGGCGTTGAGCACATCGATGACTTGCTCGACGTATTCGACCAATTGCTTTCCGCCCTCGTGCGCACGGGCCGACGCTCTGCGTGCAAACGTGCGCGCCAATTCGACTTCGATTTCGAACAGCGATGGATTGGGCTTGCTCACCGCACCGATCAGCGGGGCGCCGAATGGGTGATTCCAGAGCACCAACATGCGCACCACGTCTGCCGGCGTCGGCTGACTCGCGAGCGTTTGCAACGCTCTCTCGGAAAGAGCTCCGGTGGGAACCAAACCGGTGATACGCACTTCGGACGCCGTGCCCTGGGCCGCGCCGCGGAGGATCGCCTGAATCGAACGCCGCTCTTCGTCCTCGAAGATCACCGCCAAGGTTTTGCCTCGAGCGTCACTGCACCAGCGTTTGAGCACCGCCATTTGGTCGGCAGCGTGTCGTCGAATTCCATGCTCCAAGATCGCGGGTGTCGCCGGTGCATCGGAGCGCACCAGTCCAAGTGCGCTGAGCTCTCGTTGCAGGGCCGTGAGGCCGTTGGCTCGCGCGAGCCGCGCTAGGTCGCTCGGGGCGAGCAGGTGGGTCCGTAGCCCCCGTGCCCGCGCGTTGATGTCGCCTAGGTAGCGGGCCATCGTCACGCCTCACCGAGCTGTGCGTGGATTTCAATCGCCAAGGCCGACGCCAGGCGGTCGACGCGCGTATCGAGAAGCGCATCGACGGTGACCGACGCTCCCCGACCGACGACGACGAAACCCGTGCCGATGCTGTCCGTCGCTTCAACGGCAACCTTCGGCGCAGCACGAAGGGCTTCGCGCAGGGTGGGCGCTAGCTTCGGCGAACAGCGTACGACGGCTCCTTCTGCCTCGACGAACTGAAGCGCCTTCGTCAGCTCGCGGTTCAGATCGGACACATAGCTTGGACGCGTTGCCGCTTCAGGAAGTAGAGCCCGCACACGCTCCAACACTCGATCGACGACGCGGGTCCGAGCGAGAAGGACCGCGCGCATCGCCGCATGCCGTTCGGCTGCGATCGCCACCCGCGCCTCAGCGCCATACTCGGTCTCCTTGTGTTCCAAGACTTCCCTTCGCCGCTCCGCGATCCGCAGATCGGCCTCGGAAGCCAGCCGCTGGGCCGCAACCTGGGCCGCGCCCAGGATCGCCTGGGCGGTGGTGTCGGCCCTTCGCCGCAGCTCGGTGTCGAGGTCGGATCGAGACATTTGCCCCTCAGCCTGCTCCTTGCATCAGGATCAGGACCGCGATGACGAATCCGAGAATAGCGACCGTTTCCGGGATGGCGATCAGGAGCACCACGGTCACCGTCAGCTCGGGCTTCTCGGCCAACGTCGCAGCAGCGGCCGGCCCAATGCGTGACTGGGCCCAGCCCGTCGCCAACGCCGGGATGCCGACCGCCAGCGCGGCGCTCAAGTAGATGAAAACCGTTTCCATATCATTTGCTCCTCTCCTCGACAGCGCTTTCGTGCGCGGACCAGTGTCCAAAGGGCCGGTACTGCGAACCGCCCGGGCTGTAGAACTTTCCGAAGAACTCCACGTAGTGAAGTCGAAGCATGTGAATCGTCGGGCTGAACACACCCAAGACGAAGTTGATGAGATGGAAGAGCAGGGCGAACACGATGCCGACAACCACGCTACCGAAAGCGCCGACCATCCGGTTGGCGACGATTGCCATCATGACCGAGGCGGTGCCCACCGCCATGATGCGTGCATAGGACAACACGTTTCCAAGCGTGGATACGAGCTCGATGGGAGCAAGCACCCCTTCTGCGACGATCAAGATCGGGAACGCGACCAGCGCCGCGATCACCAATGGGGTGAAGAATCGAGCAGGAAGCATCTCGAACGCAGCCATCAGCGCGAGCGCGATGAGTATCACCATCACAGCGGCCATGCCTTTCCCGATGGCTCGCCGCTTGTCGCCACGAAACATCTTCACGGCTCCAACCACGAGCCCGAGCACGATGTGCACGAGCCCGAGCGCGATGGCCAGGCCCAGAAACGGGAAGAATGCCTCTTCGCGATTGAAGATGATCGGGTGAAGCCCGAACCGATGTCCGAGGTCTCCAAAGAGCTCTCCATACAGAAAACCGAACACGACCGAGAAGAGTGCGCACGCGAGCCCGATCTCCGCGATCGAGCGCAAGGTGGTGTTGGCTCGCGTCCTGAATCTCACGATGAGCGACACGAGGCCGAGCATGGTTCCGTATCCGATGTCTCCCAGCACGACTCCGAAGAACATCGGGAAGAAGATCGCCACGAACGGGGTTGGATCCACCGTCCCGTACTTCGGTAGAGGCATCATGCCCGTGATCGCTTCGAATGGACGGAAGAGCCGCGGATTGTGCAGCACGACGGGGACGGTCTCGCCGGACCACTCTTCTGAAGAAACCGTCTCGATTTCGATCTGGCTACCGAAGCTCGTCGTGAGCTGCTTGTGCAGCTCGGCCAGGGCCGCACTGGGGATCCAGCCTTCGATGACGAATGCGCGCGGCGTCACCACCGCTTGTTCCATGGCTTCAATCGTCGCCAGATGGTCGCGAACGCTCGCCTGAATGCGGATTAGATCAGGTCCTCGCTCCTCCGCGATCGATGCCCGGTCGCCTTCGATCGCATCGAGCTCGGAGGGCAGTGCGTCGAGCCGGGTCTGCATCCGTTGTATGGTGGCGCCCACGCTTTGTTCCTCGAATTGATCGGGGAGGGACAGGGCTTGCACCCCAGCTTCGCTGAGGAGCTGCTCGGCCTTCCGGGCATCGGCCGCCGGGACCGCCAGGAGCATGGCCGATCCGCCGGACTCCGACGGCTGACTGAGAAGCTCGAATCCGTCGCCGAGCGCCTGGCGCAGCCCTGCGCGCATCCGACGGAGGTCCTGCTCGCCATCCTCTCTCAGCACCAAATAGAAAACCCGAATGCCCTCGAGCTGCAGCCCGGACTCGCTGATCTTTCGAAACGCCGAAAAGAACGGACGAAACTTCAGGATCAACGATCGTTCTTCTTCGAGTTGCTGGCGCCGTTCGACCAAGCCTTCGATCTCTCTGCGCGTCCTCGCGGCGATCAAGGCCGCGCGATCCAGGGGAATCTCCTCGATCGACTTCGGCGCAGATGGCGTTTCCCCGAGGAGTTGCAGCGCGACGTCGGTATCCTCGCTGATCTTCCGAACCCTACGAACGTGACGTTGCTGCTCCTGCGTGAGGCCGAGCGGGATCAGAGACTCCGTCTCTGCAGGTTCTACGAGGTGCACCAGGCCGAGGTCCTGGACGCGAGCCAGTACGGCTTGAAGCTCGTCCCTCGGACCGAGCACTCGGATTCTAGACATGTCCAGGATCATGGACGTCCTCGCGTGTCCGGCTCGCCTACCACCAGGTCGAGGAGATGCAGAGCCAGCTCCGTGATCTTGGCATCGTCGAGTTGGTCCATCCGCTTCGTTTGTTGCAGGGCTTCGCGTTTGATGGTTTCGATCGTCCGCTCCCGGTCCCGCGCAATTCGTTCCCGCAGCGCCAGGTCCTCCTCCTCGATCTCCAGCTCGAACCGCCTGACGCGACCCTCCGCGGCGACGCGGGCCGCTTCGACGAGCTCCTCCGCCTCGCGCCGCGCCTGCTTGAGCATCGCCTCGAGCGCATTCTCCGTTTTCAGGAGATGGGTGAGCTTGGTACCCGCGTCGGACCGTTCCGCGTGTGGCTCTTGTTTCCGGTTCCGTGCCATCTGCAATCGCCCGCCAGGAAAGTATCAGAAGCCAGGCGATGGGTGTCGGGGTTAAACGATCCTGACGCGGCGAGTCAGGCCCAGCACAAACGCACCGCTCAAGGTCACGGCACCGGCTAAGCAAAACGCAACCTCGTAATTCCAGGCCGCCGCGACCAGGCCTAGGGCATACGCAAAAAATGCGTGACCACCGTTGAACGCACCATGGATGATGGACACAACCATCCCCCGCGAGGAGGAGTCGGCACGCTCGATCCCGAGTGCGGTGACCGCAGGGTACGCAATGCCGTGTCCGAGGCCCATCATCGCGCCGATGGCGAACAGATGATCGGGGCCGAGCACGCCCAGCATCGGGGGGACCGCCGCATACAAACAGAACGCGACCACCGAGGAGCGAAGCACTCCGAAGCGGTCGATGAGTCGGCCTCCTCCGAGCCGAACCGACAGTGCGACGATGGCGAACCCGACGAAGAAGGTCCGCACCGCCGAGACCCCCAACTCGAGTGCAAACGGCTGGTGCAGGGTGAACAGAGCCGTGAACGAGGCGGTCATCACGAAGGTCGCGCCGTACACGCGTAGCAACGACGCACCGAGGATCGGACGCTTGGTCTCGTGCTCGCGGGGTTCGTACCGGGGCGGCTCCTTGATGCGGGTGCTAAGCAGCATGGCGAGAACGCCGGCGCTTGCGCTTGCCATGAAGACATACCGCCAGCCCAGGGAGTCCGCGAGAAGCTCTCCAATCGTCGGTGAGACCGCGTTCATGCCGAGGTTGGCTGCGCCGAACAGACCGAGCGCTTGGGCCATACGGTCTCCAGGCGCGATGTCCGCAGTCATCGTGCCCGCCGCGTTGAATCCCATCACCATCCCGATCCCCCAGCACATCTGCGCGAGGTAGAGGAGCGGCCCTTCGTGATCGACGAAAACATAGAGGACGCCGGTGAGGGCGAGCATCAGATTGCCGAACATCAACCACCGTCGCCGGCCGTAGCGATCGACCAGCCAGCCGACCAGAGGGGTGATCAGCACGGCGGATAGGCCCTCGATCGCGACGGCACGCCCAATCCCCGCCGCGTCCATGCCCAGCTCGGTTGCGAAGAACTTCGGCAGGATCAAATAGAACGACCAGGACAGCCCAAAGAACGAGACCGCCGCGAGCAGCAGCAGGAATTCGCGCGACAAGAGCGGGGGAGCACCGTCGGGCGTCCGGGACTTCGGCGAGCCAGGCATCGACGGGTCTCTTTAGCACCCTCAATCCGGCCGTGGTTCAGAGTTTCACACCCGCGTTCTGGGGCTAGGAAAGCCCCCAGGATACTGGTACGGTTTGCTCACCATCTTCGTTTGCCTTGCTTACGAAACTCCGTCTCAGTCCCAAGGGGGGCCGTATGCGTGTTGCTGATGTGATGAGTAACAGGCCGGTGACTGTGGCCCCGGAGATTAGCGTCTCCGAAGCCTTTCGAATCGCATCCGCCTTTGGGGTTCAACACCTGGTGGTGACCAGAGGCCGTGTGCCGGTAGGCCTGGTTTGTATTCGTTGCGACCTGGCGGACGCAATCCCGAGGCACCCAATCCGCCATTACATGACCCAACCTGTCACGATCGGGGGTTATGAGTCCGCAGAGCGGGCCAGCGTCCAAATGTGCCAAAAAGGCCTTGGTGCGCTGATCGTTCGGGGTGGCGCAGGCGGCTGGGGGATCGCCACCCGAGGCGATCTCTTGCGGGCCGGCTTCCGCGCCGGCGAAGAAGAAGGGCTTTTCTTCTGCGCCGCGTGCGGGACGCACATGCACGTACATCCCGTGCCGGGTTGCGAGTGGGTGGCGTTTTGCGTCGATTGCTGGGATCGAGCGGGCCCGCCGCGTATCGGCGATGATCTCGGTGTATCGGACTAGTGCGCGTATTCGTGACGGGCGCGACGGGCACCGTCGGTCGTGAGGTGTGCCGGACGCTGCTCGATCGCGGTGCCGGGGTGCGGATCGGGGTGCGCAACCCAAACCGAGTGCTCCCGGTTCTGTCGGAAGCCAGCGACGTCAGGGCGCTAGACTTCGAGGAGCCGACGATCTCGGAGGCCCTCTTCGATGGGATCGACAGCTTGTTCCTCATGACGCCCTTCATCGAGGATCAGGTCGCGGCGTCTCGCCGGGTCTTGCAAGCCGCCCTCGACGCAGGGGTCCGCCACGTCGTGCGATTGTCGTCCCGCTCCGCGGATTGGGATCGACGATCCGTACTTCGGGCCTGGCATCGCGAGATCGACCAAGCGGTGCGGGACTCGGGCGCCACGTGGACGATCCTTCGGCCATGCTCGTTCTTTCAGAACTTCATGCGGTACCAGGCCGAGACGATTCGAAACATGTCCGCGGTGATCATTCCGCAAGGCGACGGCTTGATCGCATACGTAGATGCCTTGGATCTCGGCGAGGCTGCGGCGCAATGCCTTCTGCGTCCCGAAGACCACGGGGGTCAGACCTACGTCCTCACGGGCGCCCGAGCGTACGGCGCCAAGGGGATTGCCGCGGAGATCGGACGCGTGATCGGGCGCCCCGTTACCTACATCGACATCGACGAGGAGCAGGCGCAGAGCATGATGCTGCAACAGGGGATGCCTGCTTGGTTGGTCGAGGCGGGGCTTGCTGTGTTCGCCCATGCCAAGGCCGGCGGGGAAGCAGCGGTCGACCCGGCGCTTGCTCGAATCATCGGCCGGCCCGCGAGCAGCTTGTCGGAGTTCGTGCAACGCAACCGGGAGGCGTGGTTGCACTAGGGAACGAAGCCGACGCTGACGCGAACCTGGCCATTGTGATAAGCCGCTCCCGTGTCGTTTGCTCCTGACGATCGACGTTTCGCGATCTCTTCCTGGCTGTTTGGACGGGCGCTGGGCGCAGTGCTGCTCATCGCCTTCGTTTCACTCGGCGTGCAGGCGAACGGACTTTTCGGCGCCAGCGGCGTCATGCCGATCTCGATGTTCGTCGAGTCGGCGAAGAGCGCCGGACACAGCTTCTGGCAGCACCCTAGCGC
>JBAVOF010000598.1:0-3188 GCA_049691835.1 Polyangiales bacterium | reverse complement strand
ATCTTCCGCCAATCGATATTCCACCAGAGACCCTGCCTTACGCCGGTCGCCCCCAACCGCAGACGTCTGCCCGAGTGGATCGCTTCGGCAAGTCACTGAAACTAGCTGATAAATCCGCGATGGAGACCGAATCTCGCTATCGAAGTCGGGCTTGGGCGGCGGCTAGCCGGGCGCCGGGGAGTTGGGAGAGAGGCGCGCAGATGAAGTCGACCCCCATTCGCTCGCAGATTTCGATGGAGACCGGGCTTCCGCCCTGGTCCCCGCAGAGTCCCGCGATCAGGTTTGGGCGAACGGCCTTGGCCCGCTCCAGAGCCAAGCGCATCAACTCAGCCACGCGCTCGTCCAGGCAAGTGAATGGATCGCGCGGGACCAGGCGGAGCTCGTTGAGATAGCTCGGCAAGAACCGCTTCGCGTCGTCCCGGCTGATCCCGAGCGTCGTCTGCGTCAGGTCGTTGCCCCCGAACGAGAAGAACTGTGTGTGCTCTGCCAGCTCGCCGGCGATGAGGCACGCGCGGGGGAGCTCGATCATCGCGCCCACGCGGTACGTGAACAGGTTGGTCGTCTCGCTGAATACATGCTCGTGAACGCTGCTCAAGACCCTGCGAACCGCATCGACTTCTGACGTGAACGCAACCATGGGGATCAGCACCTCGAGCTCGACTGGAATGCCCTCTTCGGTGCAATCTCGCGCCGCGAACAGCATTGCCCGAAGCTGCATCTCGTAGAGGCCAGGGACGGTCAGGCCAGCGCGCACGCCGCGATGACCGAACGCCGGGTTCGACTCTCGGTGTCGTTGGACCGCCTTTGCTACCTCTGCCAACTCGAGGCCGAGCGCTTTAGCGATGTCTGGAAACGGTCGTTCGTCCTGCGGCAGGAACTCTTCAAGAGCCCGGTCGAGCAAACGGATCGTGACTGGTCGTCCTTCCATCGCGCGAAAGATCTCCAGGAAGTCGTCCCGTTGTGCGCGCTCGAGCTCGGACAGCCAATGACTTCTGTGCTCGTCCTGCACCGCCAACAAAGCACATCGCATGGCAAACAAGCGTTCCTGAGCAAAGAACATCCGTTCGGTTCGGCACAGGCCCACGCCTTCGGCTCCGTAGCTGAGGGCCGCCCGCGCAGCCTGCGGAGTATCCGCTTCGGCGTAAACGCGCATACGACGAATCCCGTCGGCCCATGCCATCAGCTCCTGAAGCTCGTCGACGGTCGCCGAGGCGACGACGTCGAGCGCCCCCAGGTATACCTTGCCGGTCGACCCGTCGAGCGTCAGCAGGTCGCCCTCCCGCAGTGGCTCGGAGGAGACCGACTGGTCGAGCCGCAACGTGCGTTCGCGAAAATTGATCTGAAGCGCGCCGCATCCAACCACGCAACACTTGCCAAGACCGCGGGCCACGACTGCGGCGTGTGACGTCATACCACCCGCTGCGGTGACGACCCCCATGGCAACCTTCATTCCGTGGATGTCTTCCGCGCTGGTCTCCTGACGTACCAAGATGACTTCTTGACCCTCGGCCACCCATCGGACCGCGTCGGCAGGGTCGAAGACGATGCGGCCAGACGCGGCCCCTGGGCTTGCGGGCAGGCCGACGGTGAAGGGTTCGATCCCCCGGGCGCTCAGCTCGGATTGACTCGGCAGGCGTGCGCGGAGCAGCTGATCGAGCGAGCGAGCGTCGACCCGGAGCAATGCTTCTTCCTTGCTGAGAACGCCTTCTTTCACCATGTCGACAGCCACGCGAACGGCCGCTCGGGCGGTTCGTTTGGCTGTGCGCGTCTGCAACAGGTACGGGCGCCCGTCTTCGATGGTGAACTCGATGTCCTGCATGTCCCCGAAGTGCCGTTCGAGCGATGCGCAGTGCCGGGAGATGACCTCGAAAGCCTCGGGGAGGGACGCTTCGAGGCTCAGGGCCTCTTTGCCGGGCGCAGATGCAGCGTTCGTCAGTGGCACGGGGGTGCGGATCCCAGCGACCACGTCCTCCCCTTGCGCATTGGGCAAATACTCCCCGTAAAGGTGCTTTTCACCACTCGATGGGTTCCGCGTAAACGCCACGCCGGAGCCGCTTTGCGGACCCGTGTTTCCGAAGACCATGGCTTGCACCGTGCAGGCGGTCCCCATGCTGTTGTCGATCCCTTGCATGCGCCGGTACCGGAGCGCGCGCGAGTTGTCCCACGATGCGAAGACGGCGCCGATGGCATCCCAGAGCTGAGTGCCGACGTCCTGAGGGAAAGGCTCTCCTGATGATTCTCGGATCAGAGCGAGAAAGGAATCGACGAGCCCCTTGAGCGCCGACACCGAAAGCTCCGAGTCGAGCATTCGCGGCTTTCCCAGGTCGGTCTTGAGTTCGCTGAGCAGATATTGAAAACGGTCCGCTCCTATCCCCCGAACGACCGTCCCGTACATCTGAAGCAGGCGGCGATACGCGTCGAGCGCGAAACGCTGGTCACCGTGTTGTGCCGCGAGACCGGGAAGAGTGAGCTCGCTGAGGCCGACGTTCAGGAGCGTGTCCATCATGCCCGGCATCGAAACCTGAGCGCCCGACCGGATGGAAAGCAGAAGGGGGTTGTTCCGGTCTCCGAAGCTTTTTCCCAGCTGTGCCTCGATGGAGCGAAGCGCCTCCTTCACTTCAGCTTGCAGGCCGTCCGGCCAGGCGCCGCTCAGGCGGTACCGTTTGCCGACCTCGGTCGTGATCGTGAACCCTGGTGGGACCGGAATTCCCAGCCCCATCATCTCGCTGAGACCCGCCGCCTTGGTTCCGAGGAGGCGCAGGCGGGCGTCCGAGTCTAGCTTTGCGTCAAGGGGATACAGGAGGGTCACGGCGCTGCAACTTTGTCCCGAGCTGGTGGAAGTGCGCAATGCTGTTGACCGTGTCGGCGATTTCTCCAAGCAAGCGCAGTCGATTTTCTCGAACACCGGGGTCATCCACCATGACGAACACCTCCTCGAAAAAGCGATCGATTGGTGCGCCGAGCTCCTTTGCAACCAGCCTCAGTGCGTCGGCATAGCGCCGGGCCCCGGTTGCCTGTTCGATTCCAGCGCGGACGGTCCGGAAGCGTTCGGCCAGTGCGCTCTCTGCTCCGGCTTCGAGAAGCGCCGGATCGACCGGGCCGCGTCCGCTTTCTTTGGTGTTGTTGTAAGCGCGTTTGAAAGCGACCGCGAGCGGCTCGAACTCTGGTGCGGAGCCGAGCTCTACCAC
>JBAVOF010000597.1:0-22327 GCA_049691835.1 Polyangiales bacterium | reverse complement strand
GAATGTGGTTGAGCATCTCGACGAACTGGCTGAACACCAGGACGCGATGACCCCCGTCCACCGCTTCGTCGATGATCTCCCGGAGAGCGCCAAGCTTGCCGCTGTCGTCGGCGCTGAACTCGGTGTCCGGCAGCTTCATGAGACGGGGGTCGCAAGCCACCTGCCGCAATCGGGTGAGGGCTGCGAGAATTTGGATTTGCGCCTTGCTGACGCCCTTCTTTTCAACCTCGCTCAGGACGCTCTTGCGCACCTGCCGCAGGATCTGCTTGTAGAGCTTGGCCTGCTCATCGGCCAGAGGCACGATCATCTCCTGCTCGATCTTGTCGGGCAGGTCCTTCGCCACGTCTCGCTTCACGCGCCGCATCACAAACGGCTTGATCGTTGCGCGCAGTCGCTGGGCGGTTTCCATGTCACCGCGATCGATCGGCCGCGCGATGCGCTCTTCGAAAGTCTTGAGGCGCCCGAGCAGTCCCGGCGACACGAAGTCGAAGATGCTCCAGAGCTCGCTGAGACGATTCTCGATCGGCGTGCCCGTGAGCGCCAGGCGTCGCTCGCTGCTGAGCTTCTTGGCCGAGCGCGCCGTCTGGCTCATTGGGTTCTTGATGTGCTGCGCCTCGTCGAGAATCACGTAACGGAGATCGAGCGCTTGAAGCAACTCTTCGTCGCGGCGCAGCAAGGCGTAGCTCGTGATCATCACGTCGGCTTTTTCGAGGTCGGGCGCACGTTGACTTCGATTGGGCCCTTGCCAAACGACCGTCTTGAGGGTCGGAGCGAACTTGTGGATCTCGCGCTCCCAGTTCGGCACGACCGACGTCGGCGCTACCACCAGGCTCAGCTTTCGTTTGTGCTTGCCCTTCGCCCAGAGGAGCAGTGCGATGGCCTGTATCGTCTTTCCCAGGCCCATGTCATCGGCGAGGATTCCGCCGCTGTTGAGCTCATGCAGAAACACGAGCCACGAAAACCCATCTTGCTGGTAGGGACGCAAATCGGCCTTGAGCGTCCGCGGCTTGGGGACATTGGGGACCTCGTCGATGTCCTCGATCTTCGCGAACAACGATTTGGCGGACGCTGACACTTTCGCGTTGCCGACCATCTTCAGGAGGTCTTGCACGCGCCCAGCCTGAGACAGCGGAAGTTTGTCCTTCATGCCGGCGGTGGCGTAGATCTCGGCCATCCGCGTGAGGACTTCACCCACCTTGTCCGGATCGACCGGGGCGTAACTGCCGTCCTCGAGCCGCACGAGCCGCCTTCCGTGCTCGAGGCATGCGCGGAGCTCCTCTTCGCGGACGACTGCACCGCCCGACTCGAACGTCATGTCGAGGTTGAGCCAATCGACCCCGCTCGACACCCGCATTTGCGGCGTCACGGACTCGTCCCGAATGGTGACATCCACCAAGTCGTCGGGAATGAAGCGATCCCATTCTTCGGGCAGCTCGCCGATCCCGTGTGTCCAAAACGCGATCGCGTCATCACCGGAAGCCACGAGCTCTTCTCCCGATTCGGAGACCTCGAAATTCTGATTGAGGAGCGCTTGAATTCCGGCCATCTCGGCACCGACGTCGCGCCGCACCACGCGGGGACGCCCCTCACCGCGCTTTGGAGGCAAGACCGCCAAGGGCGAAGGGAAGTCGTCGGGTGGAACGTCGAACTCCTGGTCCTCGTAGCGTACGTAGAGACGAACACGCGCATCGATGAGGTCGCCGTCGGCCTTGAGCTCGAAGAGCGGCTTCTGATCGACCAGCTCCGCAACCGAGCTCAGGTCGGGGAGATCGGCGCCAAGCAAGGCGGCAACACGGGGGATGGACTCGCCGAGCAACTCCGGTAGGTCATCGTGCGACTGCACCATCGCAGGCGACCGGTAGAGCCGCTGAAGCCAGGCCGGAGTGACGAGCTCACTCACCGGTCGTGCCACGCCTTCGGTCGTGTCGATCTGCCAGCCGGGCGTGCCTTCGAACCAGGCTCCGCTCGAAAGGGCGAAGCGTCGCTTGTTACTCTCGAGGTAGAAGACGACCCGCACACGCAGACTCTCTCCGTTGGCGGGGTCGAGCTCGATCCGCGGCTTTAGGGCCTCGTTGGCAAAGCGCAGCTCCATCGACGCCGGCTCGAGCAAGACGCGCCGGTCACTGAGCATCTCCAGCACTTCGGCCGCATCTTCGCCCCGAAGCTCGGCGGTCGTGGCCTGCCCCCGATTAACGTTCCGAGCCAGCGCACGAAAAAGAGGGCGTTCGTCGATTGACACCATGTTGAACGCGCCCAGCGCGTCCGCGATCGGCACCGCGCTCCGCGACCCCGCCAAAACTGGCGTGACCGTGATCGACGCCGGACGAACCGTCATGCGGTATTCGAACTCGAGGGGCTTGTCGAGCGCCTCGGACGGCAACCAAGCGTCCATCGGGCCACGCGTGTCGCCCCGTTGAGCCTGAAGCTCACGCGGCGAAAGCACATCGAGCGACCCCCCGTCGGCGCCGAGGGGACCTCGACGGCGGCGCCGAGATCGCCGTCGCTTACCACCGGCGGAAACGGTCCCAGGAACATGCACCGGCGCGGCCTTCTTCTTGTTGTTGTTGTTGCCCTGCTGTTGTTGCGGGCCTTTGGTCCGCGGCGGCCGGACTTCATCGCGCAACGCAACCATGACCGCCGCCACGTGCTTACAGTGCCCGGTTGGGCCCCGCCATCCCGGGCAGGTGCAACGGGATTCCCAGGTGTCTGCCTCGTCTTTGTAGGTGACCGTCGTCAGGTACGGCTCGTCCGCCGTTCGCACCGAGATCTCACCGCTGGCCGTATGGTCTTTCTCTTTGAGGTTCTCGACAGCCTTACGCCGGGCATAGAGGCGGCCGCGCAGAAACGCGTTGCCGCCCGTGACGCGTTGAATCGCTCGGTCACTCATCGAAGCGAGCTTTTTGGCTACCGGAGTCTCCGGCTCCCGCCATGCGGGCGCGTCATCCTCCGCCGGTGCTTGCGGCGCGGCTTCCTGTTCGTCTACCGTTTGTTGGAGAGCAGTGTCGGCCATCGATTGAGGGCTGGTTTCAGCCTGAATGGTCTTGGGTTGAAGGCTAGCGGGACCTAACACGGGACTGCGCGCGTTGCGTTTTCCCCTCGCGGCGCCGTTGCTCGTTCTACCGTGGTGCGCCCCGGTGTAGGCCGCAACGGCCGCTGACAGTGAATCTTACACACCCGGCAGAAGACTGCAACTCAAGACAACCCCCGTCCGGCGAAAACCCGCTAGTCCGAGGTTCGGACCAGAGCCTCCGGCAGGAGCAGTGACGGCCGGCCGGTCGAGAACACCCAGAGCTGGTGCGCAGCACGGGTGGCGGCGATGTGGAGCAGGTGGCGGGTCTCGTCGTCGACCGGGAACGTCGACCGGTTACACTCGACGATGACCACGTAGTCGAACTCGAGGCCCTTGACCTGACGCACATCGGTCACGTCGACACCCGGCCGGAACGGGAAATCCTGGTCGGCGATCCGGCGCAGGTTGGGCACCTCGCCATGTCGAAGCCCCGTGTAGTAGAGGTCCGCCTGCTCGGGGTAGCGGGCGATCACCGCGACGGAGGAGAGCGGCTCCGAGCTGACTAGGCTGCGGAGGGCCTCCGACAGGAAGCCAACCGCCTCGCCGCTTCCGCCAAACTGGAAGAGCTCGACCGGCGCACCATAGCGCGTCGCCTCCCCCGAGACTTCGTTGCGGAGCGGCCCGAGCACCTCGGTTGCGAAGTCCAGGATCTCGTGGGTAGAGCGGTAGCTCAATTTGAGCGGCTCGATTTCGATGTGGTCTAGCTTGAGCTCCTCCAGCACGTGCCGCCAATCGGTGAAGCCGTTGTCGAGATGAAGCTTCTGCGCGATATCGCCCGCTAAGGTCACACTCTGTCGCTCGGTCGCGGTATCGAGCACGACCGCAAGCTCGACTGGGCTCATGTCCTGCGCCTCGTCGACGAAAATGTGCTCGTACTTCAGCGCCCCGTGGCTTCCCGATAGCGGACCGCTCAGCGTTTGAAAGAGCCGGAGCAACAGGGCATCGTCCTCCCGATCGAGCGCCGCCGGCTCGTTCTCCTCGACCCCATCTACCCCGACGCTGTGACTGTTCGGCTCTTCTGCTTCCTCGAACGAGTCTTCGTACGCCATGAGCGTTCGGGTCGAATTCCGGCTGCACCAGGAATGCGCCCACTCGAGCTGCGTGTCCGTGAGCGCATCGGGTGCCCAGCGCGAAAACGTATCGACGAGCCGCGGCCGGTCTGTAAGCAGATCCGCCCAGGCCGTCACCACGTCGCGCGTACGCAGTGACCATCGGTGACAAACCCGCCCCAATGCGTGTCGGATCCCTAGCGGAACTTCTTGCGCGTCCCCGTGAGCATCCTGCAGCCACTGCGCGAGCACCTCGATTCGCACGCCGAGAGGCTCGGCAACCGTGCCGCGCCAGCGCTGCATGACGAGGCCACCTGCCTCGCTTTGGCTGCTTTGCGCAACGATTTCCGCCTCCGTACGCTCCGTCAGCTCTTGGACGTACGTATCGATCGCGCGGAGCATCGCGGGGTGCTTCTTCATTCGAACCACGTGAGTCGGCGTGTCATCGGCGTAACGCGTGGTGAGCTTCGGGATGTGGCGACGCCGCTGCTGCTCCGCCCATCGCTCGAAGGTCTGAACGGGCACGTCGTTCACCCCGAGTGCCGGCAGCACGTGGGAGATGTACCGCACCAGCGCATCGTTGAAGACGACGACCAGCATCTGATCCGAGCGAAAGCGCTGCGGGTCCTGGAACGCCAGATACGCGAGGCGATGAAGCCCGATCGTAGTCTTGCCGCTGCCCGCACCGCCCTGAATCACGACGAGGCCCGACGTGGGTCGGCTGATCAGCTCGAACTGCCGCGGATCGATGAGTGCGGTGATCTCGGAGAGATGTTTGTCCTCACGCAGCTCGTCCTCGCCGATGCCGAGCTCGCCGGGCCGATGATGCGATTCGGGGCGCATCGCCAGGCCCTGGCCCCCCGAGAGCTTCGTTGCCTGCTCGGCCACCCGACGCCACACGTCACCGCGTGAACACCGAAACGTTCCTTGCGGGGCTCCGATGCGGCGCAGCTTGCCCCCCGTGATCGAGAGATTGCGGCGAAGGAGCACTTCCCCCTCGACTTCGCGGTCGCCGAAGACCTCGTCGTAGTCGTCTCCTTCTTCATAGCGATAGTAGACCCGGCTCACCGGAGCGTCGCGCCAATCCACGATGCGCACGCCGGTCTTGGGATCGAGAAACGTGCTTCGCCCGATCAAGATCTCGCGCCTGCGATCGTCCTCCTCGAGCACCATGCGGCCGAAGTACGGCGACATCGGGTCGACCGCGCCTTCCGTCACCTGCGCCCTGCGCTGCGCCACCTGCTGAAGCCGCTCCATCTCCTCGATCAGCGGGGGGATATCCTCGAGGCGGGCCTCGCGGATCTGGTCGCGAAGCGCGATCAACTCGGAGTCGTAATCGATCAACTGACCGCGGTGGCTCGGGCGGCTCGCTGCGGCGGTCCGGTGAACGCGGGCGAGGACTTTCTCCTCCTGGGCGACGATTTCGTCCATCTCCGCATCTGCGGGAGGCGCTTCCGCTTTGGGGCGTGGATTGAGCTCAGCCTGCTTCATGCTGCATGTATCAAGGACGACTCAAGTCCTGTTTGGGCGAATTCGGGGACGAGTAGCACGATTCGAGGGCTACTCCAAGCCTGATCGGAAAGCGTCGTGCTTTGGCGCAGATACGTCAGTCGAGCGCCTTGAGAAAGATCTTCGAGCGGCGCCGCTGGTCGTAGACTGAGCGCCGCGCCGCCGGGAGCTCACTGAGGTCGCAATCGTCGAATCCACGCTCCCGAAACCAGTGCGAAGTCTGAGTGGTGAGCACGAACACGCGACGCAAGCCCTTCGCCATCGACTGCTGCTCGAGATAGTGCAGGAGCTGATCGCCGCGTCCCGCGGTTCGATAGTCGGGATGCACCACCAGGCAGGCCAGCTCGGCGATCGATTCGTCTGGATAGGCGTAGAGCGCTGCGCAGGCGACCACCATCCCGTCGCGCTCGATCACGGTGAAGCGATCGATGTCGTTCTCGAGCATTTCGCGAGGGCGGCGCACCAAGATCCCCTGCTCCTCGAGCGGCTCGATCAAGGCCAGGATTCCGCCGATGTCGCTCTGACCCGCGGGCCGCACCCCCTCGAAGGTCTCCGAGGTCACCAGGGTCCCGATCCCATCTCGGGTGAAGAGCTCTCGGAGCAACGAGCCATCGTTCAGCCTCGATACCAGATGCGCGCGCGGCACCCCTGCCCGGCACGCCTGAATCGCCGCAGCCAGATGGCGCTCCACATCGTGGCCGAGGTCACGCCCTGAGCGGAGGATCTCCTCGGCCTGCTGAGGCGTGAGCTGGGGCGAAAGCAGCCCATCGGCGTCGAGCACGCCCTGCCCTTCGAGCAGCCCGATGAGCTTGTCGGCTCCGAGCGCGGTAGCCGCGGCCGCTGCGACATCGTGGCTGCTGATGTTGAACGCCTCGCCGGTCGCGGAATACCCGATTGGGGTGAGCACCACGATCGCGCCGTCATCGAGCCGCTGCCGAATCGCCTCGGCATCCACTCGCCGTGGCTTGCCCGTGTATTGATAGTCGACGCCATCGACGACGCCCACGGGTTGCGCGGTCACGAAGTTGCCCGTGGCCACACGCAGCCGCGCCCCAGCCATCGGCGAGTTTGGCAGCCCCATCGATAGCAGCGCCTCGAGCTCGACCCGAGTCGCACCGACCGCTTCTTTCACGCACTCGAGCGCAATATCGTCGGTCACGCGCAAGTCTCCGACGAAGCGAGGTTCTTCGCCGCGTCGGGCCAACGCCTCGTCTATCTGAGGCCGCGCGCCCGCCACCAAGACGATGCGCACGCCGAGCGAGTGAAGCAGGGCCACGTCAAAGAGGAGCGGACGCAGCTCCTTGGAGGCTACGGCCTCGCCGCCAAACATGATCACGAAGGTCCGCCCTCGATGCGCGTGGATGTACTGCGCGCTCGCTCGGAAGTGTTGGACGAATGGATCGACTTGGGGGCTCATGCGGACTCGATGCAGAAGCGTTGGATCAGGCTCGCGTACACGTCTGTGGCACGCTCGATAGCTGCAAGGGTGACATATTCGTCGGGTTGGTGCGCAACCGCGATATCCCCTGCACCGAGAACGAGCGTCTGTAGCCCCAATTCCGCGAGAAACGGCGCTTCGGTTCCGAACAGCGCGGTCCCGGCTGAACACCCGCACAAGCCCTCGACTGCGCGCGAAAAACCGGCGTCTGTCGGTCCGGCAAACGCATCCGCGTAGGCGCCGGTGGCACGGACATCAAAGCTCCACGGACCGCTCCGGAGCGCATTACCGACGACCTCCCGTAGATCGGCGACCACAGCCGCCCGCTCCATCCGAGGCAGTAGGCGGATGTCGAGGTCGAGCGTGCACTCGTCACAGATTCGGTTGGGACTGTCCCCACCGCTGATCCGTCCGAAGTTGAGCGTGGGCGTCGGGACCTCGAACTCTTCGTCGCGGTGACGTTGCCCGATCGTGTCCCTCCAAGATTGCAACGCGGCCAACACCAACTGCGCCCCCTCGATTGCGTTCACGCCAAGCGCCGGGTTGCTGGCGTGGCCGGCCTTACCTCCAATGACGACCTTCACGTAAAATACGCCTTTGTGCTTTCTTATGGGCCTGAGCCCGGTCGGTTCACCGATGATCGCATACCGGCCGAGACGTTCGCCCTGCGCCGCCAACGCTCGCGCGCCGTCCATGGTGCTTTCTTCGTCCGCGGTGCCCAGCAGCGTGACCCGCTGTGTGAAGTCCCCTGGATCGAAGCGCGCGACCGCATGAAGTGCCGCCGCGAAAAAGCCCTTCATGTCGGCCGTGCCCAGACCGTACAACCTGCCGTTCCGCTCGGTGAGCACGAAGGGGTCTTCGGTCCATCGCTCTGAGTTGCAAGGAACCGTATCGGTGTGTCCCGAGAGCACCAGGCCATCATCGCCCTCACCGCACGTCGCGATGAGATTCGCCTTGTCCGGCTGATCTGGCAGTGCCTCGATCCGCACCGCGAACCCGAGCTCGGCCGCCCAGTCTGCTACCAGGTCGATCACCCCGCGGTTGGACTGGTCGAAGCGATCGTCGGGGGAGCTCACCGAGGGCGTGGCGACCAACTTGCGAACCATATCGACGGGGGGCGGAAGCATCGGCCCAACATAGCGCCGAACCTGGCCTGACGAAATCCGGATTGCAGGCCGGCCCGGACGCACTAGGTTGAGCAGATGAGCGACGATCTTGCGACCCGCGCAATCACCATCATCGAAGAGACGCACCGGGGCGAGCGAGCCTGGGACATCTACAGCCGGCTCCTCAAGGACCGAATCATCTTCCTGGGGACGCAGATCAACGACTTCGTAGCCAACGCGATCATCGCCCAGCTTCTGTACCTGGAGAGCGAGGATGCCGACAAAGAGATAACGCTCTACATCAACAGCCCCGGTGGGTTGGTGTCGTCGGGGCTCGCGATTTACGACACCATGAGCTATGTGCGCTGCCCCGTCTCGACGGTGTGCCTCGGACAGGCCGCATCGATGGGTGCGTTCCTCTTGGCAGCAGGCAGCAAAGGCCTTCGCCGAGCGCTCCCGCACAGCCGGATCATGATTCATCAGCCGCTCGGGGGTTATCAGGGGCAGGCTTCGGACATCGAAATCCATGCCAGGGAGATCCTCAACACCAAGCGGCGGCTCAACGAGATTCTCGCGGATCACACCGGTCAGGATGTCGAGACCATTCGTCACGACACGGAGCGCGACAAGTTCCTCTCCGCGCTCCAGGCCAAGGCATACGGGATCGTCGACGACGTGATCATGCCTCGGAAGGAACTCGGGGTCGCGCCGGCAGCATGAGCACGCTCGAGGTCTGCCTGGTTCGCCACGCGCAGTCGGTGTCGAACGCCAGCGGAGTCTGGCAAGGTCAGGGGGACTCCCCACTGAGCGAGATCGGCCGAACCCAGGTGGAGGCGCTCGCCCGCGCCCTTCCGGGACAAGGCTACGACCTGGTGCTGAGCTCGGACTTGAGCCGAGCCGCCGACACCGCCAAGGCAGCGGGCGTCGAGGCTGAGCTCGACCCGACCTGGCGCGAAATCGATGTGGGCGATTGGGAGGGCCTGACCGTCGAGCAGGTCGGCGTCCGGTTCCCGGAGCAGGTAGCTGCGCTGCGCGCGCGGCAAGCCGTTGCCATCGGAGGCGGTGAGAGCTGGCCGGAGGTGTTCGCGCGGGCCGATGCATCACTGGCGGCGCTTCGCCGACGACTGCCCGACGGGGGGCGGGCCATCGTCTTCACCCATGGCGGCATCATCGCGGCCATTCTCTCCGGGCTTCTCGGGGCGCGGGAGCGCTTTCCGTGGCCGATGGGTCGCATGCGAAACACGGGGCGAACCACCCTGCGTTTTCATCACGGCCGCGTCGAGCTCGTCGCGCACAATGACGACAGTCACGTTCCCGAAGAGATGCGTCAGCCCTACGAGCCCAATTCCGGGCAGATTATGGTGCGGCTCACGTCCGCGCTTGGCGATAGTAAACCAGTGATTACAACCACAGCGGATTTGAACTCTGCAATCAAATCTGCACGGAAAGCGGGTGCAGGTGGGGTGGTGTCGGTATCAGCTACGTCACGAGGGATCGCCGAGCTTGCGCAACGGGCGGTAGGGGCCTCCGTCAAGGATTTCCGGTTTTTGGAGCTTGCCGAGGGCCGTTCGAGCGAGCTCC
This sequence comes from Polyangiales bacterium, assembly GCA_049691835.1. GTDB lineage: Bacteria > Myxococcota_A > Polyangia > Polyangiales > Houyiibacteriaceae > SG8-38. The sequence continues at coordinate 12,574 of JBAVOF010000597.1, read as the reverse complement.
TCGTGTCCGAGCAGCACCAGATGTTGCTCGATTATGGCCTCCCGATCGTGCAGATCTGAAAAATCCGCGACAGGAATGAAAAGTATGATTCCTCACGTCTGTACAGCCTAGATACAGATGTAATTAATCTGTAAGGGTTATTCGCGCGATGTGTCGTTCGTGATCCACCACACATTTAGCCTCACCCCTTCGGTCGATCGGGTGCAATTTGGGGGTTAAACGGCTAGAACTTCAAAAAATTTTCAGATCTGAACGATGGTCAAATCCGTGGATCAGAGAACCCATATGAGATCATTCGTGATTCGGTCTGTCAAAAAGTTGGCACACTAGTAGCATGTACAAAGGGTGACATAAGCACTGCCGAGATGACGTACCCCCACGTCCCCGGTGATGCTGTTAGACCGGCGAGTTGGCTTGTTTTCCCCCCACTTCATCCAAGTCGCCATCTCTTTAACGGCCCGAAAGCCCCCCCTTTCGGGCCGTTACTTTTTTCTCTGCGCGTTGGAGCCGGGCCTACTTGACGACTTTGAGGTACGAGGGGCGCTCGCCAGGCTTCGGGGGCGTCGAAGCGCTGGGCTTGCCTTCCCCGGCAGCATCGACGGCCGGTAGGACCCGGAGCGACGGTCGCTCCTCGACCAGAGGCGGAGGTGGCTCGCGTCCGGCTTCACGCTCGATTTCCTGTGTGATCTCGTATGGCATCGAGTCGGGCCAGACCATCCCTCGACCATCGTCACCGGCAAGCGCGAAGACCGCATCCCAATGAACCTGGCAGGTGAACGGAGAGCGATTAAACGAGAGCGTACCGTAGATGCCATCCTCATCCACCTGCAAATCCCTAATAGGTACGGGCATATCGAACCCAATCTGCAGAACTAGTTGAGGTTCTGAACGATACCACTGAGGGACGCGGACGGTCTCGTCACGCGGATCGAGGTGCACGAACACACTACCCTGGGCCAGCAGATACCGGGCAACATCGAGCTTAGGCGGAAGCGGTTTTTCTTCGGCCACCCTTCACCCTTAGCGGATTCCGAGAGCTCTTGCCATTACCCCTAGGTCAGCGCGAGCAGGACGGTTCCGAAGAACATCAGCGCCAGCGCGGCCAACTTGTGGGGGGTGATCGGCTCCGAAAAGAGGACGCGCCCGAACAGCAAGCTTCCCACGAGCTCGAATGGACGTTTGAGCGTTTCGACCATGGCGATCCAGAGCGTCTGGAGGGCCAGCAACTGAAGGGCCAGCGCCGCCACGGCGAGCGCGATGAGGGCGGTGAGCAGGGGCTTGGGTGCCGCGAGAAGGTCTCGGAGCTCGTGCTGTCTGCCGCGCGCGAAAATCCAAGCGAGCAGAATGGTCCCACTGCCGGCGGTCAGGAGGAAGGCGTGCGCGGCGGGGGAAGCGGACGGAAGCGCCTGCTTGTCCAGGCCGATCGAGGCCGCCCAAAGCAAAGACACGACCATCATGTAGGGTGCACCCCTCTCATGGTTGAGCGAGCGCCACCAGGAGTCCGACAGATCGCTGTTGAGGACCAGGGCACCTGCGACGACGAGCAAGATACCCGCCCATTGCAAAAACCCAGGGACCTCACCGAGCAGCGGAATTCCGGCGAGGGCGGCGAACACCGGTGCGAGCGAGAGGAACGGCACCGTCCGGCTAAGGGGGGAGAGCTCGAGCGAGCGCATGAACAAGACATTAGCGACCGCGTTCATCCCCATGGAGCTGACGGCCGGAGCCCAGTACGCCCGGTCGGTGACCCAGGTCTGGTCGAACGCGGCCCATGCGCCGAGGAACGGCAATTGCCCAAGCAGGAGAAAGACCGCAATCGCGATCGGCGAGGCCTTCCCGGCGAGTGCTTTTCGAACCACGTCGAGCCCGGCCCAACACAGAGCCGACGCGACACCGAAGGCAAAGCCGGTCATCGTCGCTTCGACATGATCACGCGTGCCTTCACGTCCCTGTGTGCGTCCTGCCCCGGGCCTGGCGAGAGCTGGCTGATCTCGTAAACGCGAAACGACACGATGCGGTCGTTGGGATTGCCCGAGCGTTCATGGTGCCTGAAGATCCAATCGCGCAATCCGTCGTGATACCGGCGAAACCCCTTGATGCGCACGGTGTAGTCACACCAGTAGTAGTTCTGACCAAGCCTCGGGGGAATCGAGCGTAGCGAGGGGTCGGCGTAGCGCGACGCGACCTCGTTCACCGGATCGATGTGCCTGCCGTCGACGGTCTCGGCATCCACCACCAACCACAGGTCGTCTCGGGGCGCGTTGGCGGCAAACATCTTCCAGCCCTGATTGAGGCGGAGAGTCATGACCGTCGCCTGAATCCACTTCGGCTGCTCGTGACGCAGGAAGCTTGGGACGATCCAGTTCTCGACCAGCATTTGCGACGTCGCCGCGACCACCAGCACGGCGAGCAGGGTGTGGATCGACCAGCGAAGCACGCGGTTTGGGGTTTCGGTCGGAACGCCGGACGGCGGCAAGGTGAGCGCGGCCACGACCCAATCGTCGCTGGCGCGCCACGACCGAAGCTTGGCGCGCAACCATTCCCAGTCCTGAGGGCTGACGAGAAACATCGAATACGCGATCATCACAAACGAAAACAACCCGACGTTTGCGACCGCAGCGATGCCGAGATGGAGCATCCAAATCCCCGCGATCGCCGCCCGTCGCGTCCAAGGCCTTCCCCACGGAGACAGAATGAGAAAGGGCAGCAGATACTCGGTGACGAGGCTCACGTACGTGAACGCCCGAAACACCCAGAACGGCAGGTGCTCCCGCATCCAGTAACCCGGCCCGGTCACGATCCGCTCCTGATGCGCGAGCCAGTACACGGCGCTTCCATCGAGCCATGTTTCACCGTTCTTCTGCACCGCGTTGAAGAAGTAGATGATAGCGAGCTGCAGGGTCACGACGAGCACCGCCCAGGAGACGATCGGCGATCGTCGTGGCTGCGCGGCTTTGCTCGCGCGCATGGCGTCGATCGAGAACGCCGAACCCAACGGCAAGAACATCGTCCACACCATGAGATTGCAGAACACGAAGTCGCCCCCGTTGGACACCGCATCGACACGGACCTGGAGGGACAGGACGCAGATAAAGGCGAGAACCTGGGCAATGCGTGTGAAGATGCCCAAGAGCAAGGCCAAGTACACCAGGGCGATCAGCACGAACGCCACTCTGACACCCGCGTCCGAGCTCACGTGGAAGAGCAGCGAGTAGCCCCAGGGCTTGAGCGGGTGCTGTGCGAGCATCGCGTTCGGGAGCAGCCCCGACTCGAAGTACCAAACCGACATCTCTGCGCTGCGCTTGGCGAGGTCGAACAGCAGCAGCACGGCGATGTAGATGCGCGCAAGCCCAAGCGTGCGGATATCGATGGTTAGGAACCGGTCCCGTAGGAAAGTCTGATCGATGCGCATGGTTGGCTCAGCCCGGCCGAACCCTACCAGCGTCTGCGACTAACACAAAACAGTGTGTTTCCGTGGGCTTGCGAAGGCCTGGGGCAGGCCTCATAGTGTTGTGGTCTTTGAAAACATGGGGGCGACCGGTTTCGACGGGGATGTTGAAGGTTTGGTTGCGTGTCCGTCGGCCCAAGCACGACGTAAATACGTTTGGGACGTACAACTGCCAACGATAACGCAGTTGCTCTCGCGGCCTAAGTAAAGCCAACGGAGCCGTCGAAGTTAGAAGCTTGCCTGTGCTTCTAGCGGAGGCGTCATTTGAACGGGCTGGTCATTGCGAGTCGGGTTCGGCGCAATGACGAGATAAAGAGCCACTAGCTTTGGTGCGAGCCTGTTTGTGGGCGCAAGCCATCGCGAATGTCAAAACACAAACTACGCGCGTAGACGTCATTCTGGACCATTCTCGGACGTGGGTTCGATTCCCACCGCCTCCACCAGTTTCCGAGTGAAATCATTGAGGTTTCCGAGTGGACCCACTTCGGTGTCCAAAAAAGTGTCCCAAACTCGGTGCCCCAGGAGCGGAAGATCGATTAGCTTTCCCCGCTCGAGCTCGACCTTCAAACAGCTCACTGCCCGGCACAGGGTCGGCCATTCAAAGCTGGTGTAGACGTCGATGATCTCGCCGCGCCGGCTGTGCGTGATGCGCTCGAGGACGTCGGCGCTCGCGCCGTCCGCGCGGGCGTAGGTGATGAAGTAGCGGCGAAGGCCGTGGGTGCCTTTGTCTTCGATCTCGACCGCAGCGCAGTCGACGTCGGGCGCCTTGGTGACCTGCGAGTGCGTCCTCGCGCGCATGTTCCGCCGGTCGGGAACTATGAAATCGTCCTCGGTCGGCGGCCGGCCATAGACCGACGAGAAGCCCTGTGATCGCCAGTTGGAAAGCACCTCGGCGAGCTCCGGATGCACGGGCACCATGCGCGCCTTGGTATCGGCTCCGCTCGCTGTCTTCAGCGGCTGGTCGTCGTACTGACAGTGCACGTGAAGCGCGCCAAGCGGATTCGTGCCGGCGTCGTAATCCCGCCATCGAAGGCCAGCTACTTCCCCTACCCGGAGGCCGGTGAGGCCTTGAAGCGTGTGGAATACCCTGCGATCGGGCGGGACGCGCCGGTCGGTCATCAGCGCCCACGCTTCATCGCGATCGTAGAGCGGCCGCTTCTGCTTCCCAAGTCGCGGGAGCTTTCCGCGAGGGATCTGCGCGCAGGGATTGCGGTCCATCACCCCTTCAAAGACCGCGAGCGCAAACACGCTCGAAAGGACGCCCTTGAGATTGTGAACGGATTTTTCACCGAGCTTGCCGTTCACCTTTCGTGCCTGCTCATCGGGCTCGTGGCACGCCCAGCAGAGCCTAAGCACCTCGGGCGGTGTGATGCTGGCGATGGGACGGTTCCCCAGTGTCGGAAGCACGTGCAAGCGAAGCTGGCGCGCCTCACGGTCGACGTTGCGGCGCCTGCCGACGGCCTGCTGGGCTTCCCAACGCTTCACGAACTCCGCGAGCGTCACATTCGGCCCGACGCCCCGCTCGAGGTCGAGCGTCCCTTCGCGCACCTGTCGCTTTCGCATGCTGAGCTTGCGCTTGGCCGCTTCGAAACTCCGTCCAGCATGCTCGCGGCGCCATTTCCCTTCTCCGTCCTTGTAGCTGATGCGGTAGCGCTGCTTGGCTTCATCCCAACGGATCCCGGTGGTCGATCGCTTCTTTTGCTTACCCACGTCCGAGCTCCTCTCGCCAGCGCAGCACATCGGCGAGCCGCCACCGAAGCTTCTTTTCCCCGACGGCCACGTACGGGCACCCTTGTCGTCGCCACTTCCGAGCCGTGTCGGGCGAGATCTTGACCAGCTTCGCGAGCTCCTCCGTGGTGAGAAGCTCGCCCGTTTCGCCGCCCGGTTGTCGTTGTAGTTCCATCACGTCCCGCACCGCGTCGACCAACAGCGCGCGCAGCTCGGAAGCCGTCATATCAACGAGACGCTCGTCATTGCCCAGGTTCACGTTGCTCTCCGCCGAAGACTGATCCTCCTCGTTGCAGCTTGCAACCGTTGCGAATCTCCGTGGCTCCACCGTGCCTGCTTGGATCTCGTGCTTTCGCCCATACCTAGTTTTCGGTTTTGCCCTCCGAAAAGTTGCTCGAGCCGGGAAAGTCTTTGATCGGCGAGGCGTGCGAACCCATCTTTCGATGAAGCAACGAAGAAGACGCTGATTGGCATTTCTTGGCACCCGCGATCTCTTTCTGCAGTTTTTTGGCGCTGTCCGTCGCGCGATGTCGCTGCTTGGCGTCGGTTGGCGCCAGGTGGCGCGTTTTTCGGCAAGCCCGCCATCGGGGGACAGTTGGTGTCGCGCAAGCGCCAACCAGCGCCTTTTGACGACAGGCAGCGCCGTTCAGCGTCGTCTAGAGACACAACTTGTTCGGGCAAGGCATAGTTTTGGCAGACACCAAAACTGCATGCTCCCTCACTCGCTGATCGCTTGATCGGTCACGTGGGTCACACGCTCAACGCCTTCGGCTTATTCGCGCTTTATAGGAGACGATTTCTGTTTCGACGAGCGGGTCGCGTTCCCTCTGTTCCGGCGAAAGTTGGGCGACCGAAAGGCTTCGAGCATCGCGTGACAATACGGCGCGAGGACATTTCCCCCGGAGTTTCGATTGATCGGGCAGAAGGAAGCCGCTAGCCTCCGGCAATTGTGAACCTCGGACATCGTCGAAAACGCCGTCGCGAGTGGGGTGCCGTGTTGGCGTGCCTGCTTTGGATCAGCGGCTTCGAGGTGATGCCGATGGTGCACTTGGCGTTCCATGACGCTTTTGGCGACCACCATCACGGTGTTCAGCACGAACATCATGCGCGCGAGCGCCATCACCGCGAGGAGCACGCCCACGAGCACCATCATCATGAGCACCGGGCTCACGGGGAGGACCATGGGCACACCCCGGATCACGCGCACGCCCATCGCCGCCCCGAAAGCGGTGAAACTCCTGCCAAGCATGGCGCGGGAAGCCTCGCGCACCGCAACCTTGCGGCAGAGCACTCGCTTCCCTCGATTCCGGCCGTTTCTGAAGCCCGCATCGCGCGCGACGACGTGTTCGAACGACGGACCGAGTCGCTCGCCTTAGACCGCCAGACCCTCGTCCAACGGGCGCGAGGGCCCCCGCTGCCGACCCGAATCTCCCCACTCTCGTGACAGAAGCTTTTTGCGCCTGGCTGCCTCGGTAGCGGGCTGCGCACTGTCTTGCATTGCCGTTGAGCGCACGCCGTTGCGCTCGCGCGATGCACACATTGGTCCGTTGATTGCGTCCTTTTCCGCGGGTGGCCTCGCCTCTTGGTCGTGAAGTTTCGCAGAACCGCAGTTGCACTGACGTGGCTGATCGCATTCTCCGCCGCACCGGCAGACGTGCGGGCGCAGCTCGTCGCTCCGCGTCTTCGCGATGCGATTCAGAGCCGGCCGCCTTACCCAGCCGATGGAGACGGGCAGCCCGCGCGGGTCCTCCTGGAGCTCACGATTGGGAAGGACGGCCGGGTTGAAAGCGCAAAGGTGCTGAGCGTCGATCGGGATCCCGAAGAAACAGAGGTGTTCGTGCAGGCGGCTCTCAGCTACGCGAAAACACTTTCCTTGGAGCCGGCAAGCCAAGATGGCGAGCCTGTTCGTGCGGTCGTGCGATACCAGGTCGACTTCGCGCTTGACGTCCCATCGACGTCTTCGGAGGAGCCGCTGCCTGTGCCCGAAGAAGAGCAGCCAGATGCCAAGCCGGTGGAAGCGGAGCCCGAAGCGCTGGAGACCGATGGGGATGGTGTCGCTGCGGTGCCGGCCGCGGACTTCGGAGCGACCGCCGAAATCGAGGCCGGTCCGGTTCAGGCGCCGCCAGCGGCTGCGTCCGATATCGATATCGAAATTGGCGCGCTCCATGACCTGCCGTGGCGCAGCGCTTCGGAGCTTCTGGCCCTGGCGCCGGGGGTCGTCTTGCAGAACCACTCCGGCGAAGGCCATGCCCCCACCTTGTTCCTCCGGGGATTCAACGCCGGCGAGGGACAAGACGTCGAGTTTCGGCTCGAAGGCGTCCCGCTCAACGAACCGTCGAATGCTCACGGTCATGGTTATGCGGACGTAAGCTTCATCATCCCCGAGCTCGTGCAGTCGCTGAACGTGCTCGAAGGGCCGTTCGATCCGCGACAGGGGGACTTCGCAGTGGCGGGCACCGTCGACTATCAACTGGGTACAGCGCGGCGCGGAGTGACGCTCAGCGGGCGGTACGGTTCATTCAACGAACGCCGGCTGCTCCTCACGTGGGCTCCTCATCAAGCGTCCGACAAAACCGTGTTCGGGGTCGATCTGCAAGCGGGGGACGGCTTCGGACCCAATCGCGCGTTTTCCTTGGTGCGAGCGCTCGGGCAGTACGCCGATACCGACGGGCCCCTCAAGTGGTCGCTTCTGTTGACCGCCGCGGCGAATCAGTTCGATTCCGCTGGCGTCGTCCGTGAAGACGACGTCGAGAACGGAAACCTTCCCTGTGCGCCGGATGCGGACAGCCAGTTCTTCTGCCTCTACGACCCCAATCAGGGCGGCTCGGGGTCACGCTATCTCACGAGCTTCAACCTCGAGCACGTACAGCCGTCGACCACGCTCGGGATGCAGATCTTCCTCTCTTTGCGAAAGCTACGCATCCGAGAGAACTTCACAGGCTTCTTGCTCGACCCCCGAGGTGACGGCCTGGACGAGAACACCCAAACGACCACCGCCGGCGGACGAGGCGCTTATCGCTTCGAGCGGAACTGGCGCGAACAGCCGCAGGTGTTGGAGTTCGGGCTCTTTGGAAGGTTTGACACCGGTCGCACCCAGATGTGGCGCCTTCGCGCCGAAGGCGGTGCACCGTACAAAACCGTGTTCGACACGGACTACAGCATCACCAACGTAGCGGGCTACGTCCTCGGAGAGTTTCGACCGTCTTCTTGGTTCACGTTGGTTGGCGGGCTCCGGGTGGACGGTTTCGGGTTCCAGTTGACCGATCTCAATCAACCGACGAGCGATCGGCAAGGTGAGCGGCTCCCCGCGCAGTCCACCGACGCGTTTGGGTTTGCGGTGCAACCGCGCGGAAGCATGCAATTCAGGCTGGTCGACGAGCTCCGGCTCGTGACGAGCGCTGGAGTCGGAACGCGTTCCACCGATGCACAGGCTCTGTCCGAAGGCGAAAGCGCTCCCTTCACGCGTGTGTTCGCGACGGAGCTCGGGCTCACCTGGCGACGCGATGGGCGGTGGCAGGCCGACCTGCGTGCATTCGGCTTCTACACGTGGGTCGACGACGATTTGGTCTTCGACCCGGAGCGAGGGCGAAACGTACCGATCGGAAGTAGCCAGCGGTTTGGGGCGACTGCCTACGGGCGAGTGATTGGGCCCTGGCTCGACGCCTTGGCCAGCTTGACATGGACCGAAGCGTTCCTCGGTGGTGACATCTTCGACTTCCAGTCCGGGCCGCGTCTTCCGTTCGTGCCTCGTTTTGTGGCGAATCTCCAAACCGCAGGCCGTTACGAGGTGCCAATCCGTCGCGACCACCTTCTCCTCGGCGCCGGGCTCGGCGTCGTGTTCGTTGGGCCCAAGCCCATGCCTCTAGGAACTGAGAGTCAGCCTTACTTCACGCTGGACGCTTCTGCTCGTGTCGCGTGGCGCTTCGTCGAGGCGGCTTTCTGGGTGCGAAACCTGACCGATGCTCGGAACCATGCCGCGGAGTTCTTCTACGCGTCCAACTTCGCGGGCCCGGATACGCCGTCATCGCTTCAGGCGGAGCGACATTTCGCCGCGGGCGAGCCCCGAACTCTTTGGGTCACCCTGACCTTCTTCATCGACACGAAAGCTTTCACTGAAGGAAAGAAACCATGAGCAAAAAGTTACGGATCATCTTGTTGTCACTGTGTTGGCCGGGAGCATTCCTCGCAGCCGCGTGCGGTGAAACCGAGGGGCAGGTCGTCACCGTCGAGGTAGCGCTCGAGGCTCCCGGCTCGCCCGGGTCGTTCACGACCACCACCGGCTGGGAGGTTCACCTCGAGGAAGCCCGAATCGCCATCGGCCCCCTCTTTGCCTTCGCTCCTAGGTTCGAAGGGGGCGTGGTGGCCGCCCTTCGCTCCTTCCTGATGCCGAAAGCGCACGCGCATGGCGGGACCGATCCCCTCAATGGCCGGCGCGTCCGCGCGGAATGGCTCCCCCAAGTCCCCTTCGATGCGCTCGCCACCGACCCGCTTGTCCTCGGAACCATCGAGGCCGAATCGGGCGCGGTGGATGCCGTCACAGTGACCTTGAATCCTCCGGACCCAGGCAACGCGACGACGATGCATGATCATCACTTCTGGGTGCGCGGCGAAGCAACGAAGGATGGCGCGACGATTCGTTTCGAAGGCGGGCTCGACATCCCGGATGAAGGCCTGTCGCGCCGGGTGGAAAACATCCCCATCGACGCATCTCTCGACGAAGGCGGACGCTGGACGGTCACGGTTCGGGCATCCGAATGGTTTCAAGACGCCCAGTTCGATCGCCTGACCCAGCAGAACGCGGAGGGCGTCTTCTTGATCACGCCCGAGAGCCAGGTTCGAAGCGCCTGGCTGCTCGGTGCACGGAGCATGCGAGCGTACGCCGCTCGCTTTGATTTGGAGGAAGTACGATGACGAGAGCAAGACAATACACAACAACCTTACTGGTGACCTCGCTTTGCTGCCTTGGCGGGCTGGCGACCGGATGCGGCGACGGCAGCAGCACGGGAGAAGTTCGAGTCGACCTCAGTGGCGAAGACGCGGCGGTGCAGGGCTACCCCGTGGGGAGCGGCGACAATGAAATCACCTTCGTAGACGGATTCACCCTGCGGTTCGACAAAGTGCTCGTCTCACTCGAGAGCTTCGAGCTCGCCGGCAGCGACGGAAGCGAGGCCAACCTCGGTGCGGACGCTGTCGTGGCGGACTTGCATCTCGGCGAGCCCGAGGCATGGGTTTTCGCGGGTGTTCCATCACGACGCTGGAACGACGTTCGGTACGTCGTCGCCCCCCCCACGATCAACGTTCGCGCCGTTAATGCCGTCGCGGACCAGGACCTCCAGGCAATGGTCGACGGAGGCTACTCCCTCTGGATCATGGGCACGGCGAGCGACGGGGTGGAGGAGTATCCATTCGATCTGCGATTCGAGTCCCGAGTCGTCGCCGACGCCTGCGTCAATGGTATCGACGAGACAGACGGCTTGGTTGTTCCGAACAATGCGGTCGTTGATGCTCAGGTGACGATTCACCTCGACCACCTGTTTTTCGACACGTTCGCAAGCGACGATGGTCTCTTGCGATTCGAACCCTGGGCGGCGGTCGCCGGAGAGGACGGCGTGATCACACTCGAAGACCTCGAGCTGCAGTCTCTATCAGATCTTCGCGACCGCAGCGGCGGCCCGCTGGTCGACGGGGAAGGCAGTCCGATCGTCTATGACCCAGGGCCACTCTCTCTCGCCGCGAACAACCTTCGTGAGTACGTCAGCGCTGCCGCGACCACGACGAACCATTTCAACGGCGAAGGACATTGTGACTATATCGTGGAGTGAGGGGTTGGGCGCTGCGCGTGATTGGCTCAAACCACGCGCAACGCCCCCCACGCGAGACGTGTGCGCGCCAGCACTGCGTCGAGTGAGTCCAGGGTTGGGACACGTGTCCGCAGTGGATCCGCCAACGCGCATTCACCGCTTCTCAATCGGGTCTCCTCGTCGACATCCTTCCGCGTAATCGCTACTGAATCGTACGAACCAGGGCGTTCTAAAGACGGTTCGATTCCCACCGCCTCCACCAAACAAGCGCAATGATTGCCGTTGGTTTGACCTGCCCCCGGAATTTCGGACCATGGCAAATGTGACAGACTGCTTCTTCGGGACCGTCCGGAGAGAGCATGAGGAAGAGTCGATTTAGCGAAGAGCAGAAGGTGAAGATGCTGCGCGAGGCCGAGCAGAGCTCGGTCGTGTCGGTGGCCAAGAAACACGGCGTGAGCATCGAGACGATTTACAGATGGCGTCGGTCGTTCGGGGGCATGGAGGTTGCCGACGTCAAGCGCCTCAAGCAGCTCGAGCAGGAAAACGCCCGGCTCAAGAAGCTGCTGGCGGAGCGAGACCTCGAAGTCGAAGTGATGAAGGAGATCGCCGCAAAAAAATGGTGAGCGTGTCGGCACGTCGCCAGCAGGTGGCGTACGCCCGAGGTCGGGGCGTTTCATGTCGGCGCGCATGCGTCCTTCTGAGCGTGGCTCGCTCGTCGCTTGGCTACGAATCGAGACTGACCATCAAGGACGCCCCTGCGGTCGCTCGGATGCACGAGCTGTCCGCGCGCTACCCGCGCTGGGGCTATCGACGCATTCGCATCCTGCTTGGGCGCGATGGCCTGTCGATGAGCCCGGGACGCGCGCACCGGCTGTGGAGGCAGGCGAGCCTTCAAGTCCCGAAGAAACGGCGGCGGCGGCGCCTTGCGGCGGCACGGCCGCGACCCCATCCGGCGACAGGGCCCAATCAGGTGTGGGCCTACGACTTTGTCTTCGATGCGTGTGCCAATGGGCAGAAGCTCAAGTGCCTCACGGTCGTCGACGAGTGGACTCATGAAGCGCTGGCCATCGATGTCGCTGGGAGCCTTCGCTCCGGTCGTGTCATCGAGGTGCTTGAAACGCTCATCGGTGAACGAGGTGCGCCAGCCACCTTGCGTTCGGACAACGGCCCGGAGTTCGTGTCGCTCGCCGTGCTCGGCTGGCTGATGCGGGTCGGCATTCAGACCGCCTTCATCGCACCAGGCAAACCCTGGCAGAACGGCACCAACGAGAGCTTCAATGGGAAGTTCCGCGACGAGTGCCTCAACATGGAGTGGTTTCGAAATCGTGCCGAAGCCCGCGTGCACATCGAGAATTGGCGTCGCGAATACAACGAGGTCCGACCTCACTCGAGCATCGCCTACTTGACCCCGGCGGCCTTTCGCCGTCAGAACCCACCAACCCTAAACAAGGTCAACACGGAGGCAGCTCTGCACTAACCCGTGGTCCGAAGAAACGGGGCAGGTCAAAGTGTCGCGCGTGCGCCAACTGGTGTCGCGCTTACGCCAAACAGTGTCGCGCGAGTGACAACGAGTGCGCTCCGAGCGCCGAGTAGCGAC
>JBAVOF010000596.1:0-2556 GCA_049691835.1 Polyangiales bacterium | reverse complement strand
TGGCCCGTGCAATGAAGGCCGCAGTCGAGGCCGGCCGCGACGCTTTCCTCGCCGGCCGGATTCCGCGCAAGCTCTATGCAACGGCTTCGAGCCCACTTCAGGGCGTCATCGGCTCCGGCCAGCACGGCCGGTCGTAGCCGCTCACGATGGCCCGCTTGCTTCCGCGTATCTGGATCATCACCGACCCGGATCATCCAGAAGGTCCGGTGGGCCCTCTTCGACGCGCACTCGATGGCTGCCCAGCTGGCACGGTGGGAGTCCAACTCAGAGCGGGTCGCGTGACAGATCGCAAATTGATCGAATGGGGCCGGGAGCTGCGGGCACTAACCCGGGCTACGGGTCAGCTCCTGACCATCAATCGGCGGCCAGACGTCGCGCAGATCGTCGGCGCAGACGGCGTGCACCTCCCGGAGCTCGGGCTGCCTGTGGCGGAGGTACAGCAGCGATTTCCGCGGCTGTCGTTGATCGGCGTCTCCAAGCACACGCGGCAAGGCCTCGAGACAGCGGCGCTCGATCGCGCTAGCTATGCGTTCCTCAGTCCGATCTTCGAGGTTCCGGACAAGGCCGCGCCGATCGGAGTTCACGGATTTCGGACGACGATCGCCAATGTCGGGATCCCGACGTACGCCCTTGGCGGCATCGGCCCCGAAGACTTGCCGGAGCTGCTTGATGCGGGCGCATTCGGAGTCGCCGTACGCCGCGCAATCTATTCGAGTGCTGCGCCCGAGCTGGCCTTGGAGCGATTCGTCGATGCGCTTGACAAGAGCCCCGCGAACGGCGAATAGGCAACGCTGTGGGAGTGATTCGTAGCGGGCTGGGATGCCTGTCCTGGATAGGGGCAGCCATCATCGTAATCGCACTCGTGCTCAAAGTGCTCTTCTTCGACATGGCGGAGGTGGGACACAACGGCATGGCCCCCACCCTCCTGCGAGGCGAGCGCGTCCTGATCTACAAGCGGGGTGAGCCGAGCCTCGGATCGATCGCGGTATGCCGGCACCCGAGTGAAGACGGCTGGGTCGTAGGCCGCGTCGCAGCGACCGGCGGCATGACGATCGACTCCTTCGGCAAGAAGGTCCGGATCAACGGGGAACCTGTGCCGTTCGACGAGAAAGGCACCACCACCTTCCTCAACACCGACAACGACCTCACGGACACCGTGATCTGGGGCGACGAATACCTCGAAACCGGACCTCACCAGATCTTCATGGCGCCAGACGAAGGACATCGGGTTCGCGAAACCGAGGTGCCGGGCGGAAAGCTCTACCTGCTCGGTGACGATCGCGCGTACATGGGGCAGGACAGCCGGGTCTACGGGCTCGTGGATGCATCGAGCTGCCGCGGCACGATCGTCTTTCGGCTCACTCCGGTGGAAGGCCTGGAACACGAGCTCGCGCACCGTTATTTCGAGCTGATCCGATAGTGGTCCTTCCGCGTTGCCTCAAGGCCGGTCCGTTCTATGCTCCGCGCGCCCAGGGTACCGGAGCCCCCGAATGAGAGTCGCCGTCGTACAATTTCCAGGCTCGAATGCCGACTGGGACGCCTTGCACGCGTTGCGCGACGTGCTCGGCGCGGACGCGGGGTTTGTCTTCCACAAGAAGACGGACTTGGGTCGCGTCGATGCCGTGGTGATTCCAGGGGGCTTCTCCTACGGTGACTACCTCCGCGCGGGCGCCATCGCAGGTTTCAGTCCGATCGTGCAGTCAATCCGTGAATTTGCTGGCAATGGCGGCCCGGTCCTCGGAATCTGCAACGGGTTTCAAATTCTGACGGAGATGGGCTTGCTCCCCGGAGCGCTCACGCGCAACGCTCACCTTCGTTTCGAATGCCGCGATGTCTACCTGCGCGTCGAGAGCGAGGGACCATTCACGGACATGGGCGTTGGCACGGTGCTCCGTCTGCCAATTGCGCACGCAGACGGCCGATATCACACGACCGCGGACGGGCTCAGGGAGTTGGAGCGTCACAACCAGATCGCGTTTCGCTACAGCACTCGCGACGGCGACACTCCGAACGGCAGCGACGCAAACCCAAACGGTTCGGTTGGTGACATCGCCGGTGTGTACAATCGTCAGAAGAACGTGCTTGGGATGATGCCGCACCCCGAAAGAGCGAGCGAGCGAATCCTCGGCAACGCGGACGGGCTCCAATTGTTCAAATCGCTTCGCCGTCACCTGGGGTTGCAATGAGCACCCCAGCAAACTTCCCCGGAGAGCCCGAGAGCTCGCCCGAAATCGCCCGCCAGTTCGGGCTGGCCACGCACGAATGGGAACGTGTTCTGAGCACGCTATCTCGCCCGCCCAGCTATGCGGAGCTTGGGGTGATCAGCGTGATGTGGTCCGAGCATTGCTCGTACAAGTCCTCTCGAATCCACCTCGGACGGCTGCCCACCATCGGTCCTCAAGTCGTGCAAGGACCTGGTGAGAACGCGGGTGCCGTCGACATCGGCGATGGTTTCTGCGCGGTATTCAAGATGGAATCCCACAATCACCCCTCGTACATCGAGCCATACCAGGGCGCCGCCACAGGGGTCGGGGGCATCCTCCGCGACGTGTTCAC
>JBAVOF010000595.1:0-2358 GCA_049691835.1 Polyangiales bacterium | reverse complement strand
CGCGAGCACCTCTTCCAGCATGCCCGAGGCCTCGCCCGCGGCCACCATGTTGACGTAGAGTGGCAAGAAGATCGTTGGGTGCGCCTTCAGCGCATCGGCCAGGTTGGTTCCCTCGTTGACCTGGTTGCGCGTGTCCGTGAATGCGGCCTTGAGCTCAGGGTGGTCTAGCTGCTCGATCAACGCGCTCAGCGCTTCGACGAGAGGGACCCCCGAACGGAGCAAGACGGACAATTGTCGCGTCGCAATGGCCACGTCCGTCGGTGCGACGCGGCGAAAGAATCGAGCCAAATCGATGTCGCGAGCAGCTTTCCTGGCGGCCTCGGACTGCTCGAGGATTTCGGTCGCCAGAATCCCATCTCGCTTGAGCACTGTCCGGAGCGCCTTGGCGCTATCGGCATCGCGGCTTCCCTTGACCGACTTGCCCCGCGCATTGATCCCTTTGTAAGCGTAGACGGCCATGGCTTAGACCTCGGCAGCCTGCGTTGCTGCCAGCACCTCTTCGACGCTCGTGACGCCCGCCACGACCTGACGCGCGCCGTCTTCGCGGAGGAGCCGCATGCCCT
Organism: Polyangiales bacterium; assembly: GCA_049691835.1. GTDB lineage: Bacteria > Myxococcota_A > Polyangia > Polyangiales > Houyiibacteriaceae > SG8-38. The sequence continues at coordinate 1,795 of JBAVOF010000595.1, read as the reverse complement.
GCTGCTGCGCCACGCGCTGGATCGTCTTTGCGTCGCTGTTGTTGAGGATTTCACGGCGAACGGGCTCGTCTATCATCATCAGCTCGAAGATCCCTATTCGGCCGCGATAGCCGGTATTGCTGCACTCCTCGCAGCCACCGTGGCGGTAGAACGTAAGCTCGCCCGAGTCGCTGCCGACCGGATCGGGCAGCGTCGTCGGGTTGCTCGTGCCGATCACCGTCGTTGCCGCGAGCCTTCGGAGCTCGAGCAGCTTTTCCTGTGCTTTCGCCAAATCGATGCCGAGCTCGCGCAGGTCCTGGGCGGTCGGCCTATAGGGGATTCGGCAGTGCGGACAGAGCTTACGGACTAGGCGCTGCGCCAATACGGCTAGAACCGAGGAAGAGATCTGATACGCCTGCACGTCCATGTCGACCAGGCGCGTCACTGCACTCGGCGCGTCGTTGGTGTGTAACGTCGATAGCACTAAATGACCAGTCAGCGATGCGTGAATCGCGATTTCGGCCGTTTCGTGATCGCGAATCTCACCTACCATGATGACGTCCGGGTCCTGACGAAGGAAGCTTCTCAGGGCTGATGCGAAGGTCAGTCCAATCTTTGGCTGCACCTGCATTTGGCCGATTCCTCGCAGCTCGTACTCCACTGGATCCTCGGCGGTCAGGATGTTCTTCTCCGGTGTGTTGATCGTGTTGAGGCAGCCGTAGAGGGTGGTCGTTTTGCCCGAGCCGGTGGGGCCCGTGACCAAGAGGATGCCGTTGGGGCGCCTGATCAGAGCCTCCAGTTGGTCGAGCTCCCTCCGAGCGAAGCCCAAGTCGATCAGGCTCAGGAGGACCTGCTCCTTGTCGAGCAGACGCATCACGACGCGTTCGCCCTTGGCAGTAGGAATCGTCGACACACGGACGTCGATCACTTTGCCCGCGATCTTCTTGGTAATGCGCCCGTCTTGAGGAAGCCGCTTCTCGGCAATGTTGAGGCCGGCCTCGATCTTCACGCGACTGATGATTGAGGAAAGAAACCCACGATTGGCCTCTTTGCGAGGAATGAGCCGCCCATCCACTCGATACCGTACGATGACCTTGTCTTCGGTAGGCTCGATGTGGATGTCGGAGGCGCGCTCCTTGACGGCGGTGTAGAATAGGTTGTTGACCCAGCGAATGACCGGCGCTTCGTCGGTCATGTCGATCAGGTCGCGGAGCTCTTCGACTTCTTCGCCTTCCTTCGCCTCCGCCAGCGCGGTCTCGTCCTTGCGCTCGTAGACGCGGTTGATGGCGTCGTCGATCGTCTCTTCGGATGCCGCCACGGGTACGATCGTCTTCCGAAGGAGAATCCGAAGGTCGTCGATAGGGAAGGGATCCAGCGGATTCGCGACGGCCACTCGGATGCTTTCGTCCGTTTGTGTCAATGGAAGCACTCGGTTCTGCCGGGCGAAATTGATGGGGACGGCGTCGATCAGCTCTTCTGGAATCAGCTCGGTCGCTATCTTCTCTATGAACTCCATGCCGACTTCGTCGGCGAGCGCTCGGACGACTCTGTCTTCCTCGACGGCATGGGTGGCGACCAGAAAGTCGGCGAGGTCGACGTCTCGGTCCGCGGCCGTCTGGAGAGCAGCCTCGAGCTTGTCCGGTTCGAGCGCGCCGCGTCGAACCAAGATCTCACCGATGTAGCGCTGCTCGAAGCTCATTGCTCGGCGTCCTCGACCGTCTGTTCTGCAGGCAACGGCGCTTCTTCCGGCGTCTCCTCGGCGGGGATCACCCCTGGCTCCGTTTCGTCGACCGTCTCAGCGGGAACGATCTCGGAT
>JBAVOF010000594.1:0-4752 GCA_049691835.1 Polyangiales bacterium | reverse complement strand
GCAAAGCTCCCAGCCCCATCAGGGCCCCGGTGGCGCAAGGTGGCCCCCATGCGGACCGCGATCGACACCTCGCTGCTCCTTCCGTCGAGATGAATCAGGCCTGCGATACCGCACATGCCGCCCTCCTCTACCGCCTCGGGAAGGATGCGCAAGCGAGCCTCATCCGTCATAAGGGGAGCGTGACAAAGACGAGCACGGGATTGGCCAGGTGAGCACGCGCCTCGAAAAGCTGGCCGACCTACAAACCCGTAGGCCTTTCATGATCCTGTTCCTCGCAGCGTTGATCTCCGCGGCCTCTTTGCCCTTCATCCGCAACCTCGGTCTCGACAGTCGTTTCATTGCTCTGCTTCCGGACAGCCGGTCCAGCGTCCAGGATCTCGAGAAGGTCAGTGATCGCGTTCGGGGCCTCTCAGCGCTCACAATCGCGGTGCAGTCCCCTTCGAAGAACGTGGATGCCATGCGGCGTTTCATTGGTGACCTCGTGCAGCGGCTCGAGGCGCACCCGCCCGACGAGATCGGTATCATCGATTGGAACGTGGGCGCCTACGATGACTTCGTGCGGGAACACAAATACCTGTACGCGTCGCTCGATCTATTGGAGCGTCTGCGCGACGCACTGGAAGAGCGTCACGACAAGGAGGTGCTCAAGAACAACCCGTTTTGGATCGACCTCGAAGAGGACGACAAGCGGGAAAGCCTCGAAGACGTCTTGGACGAGCTCGAGAGCGAGAGCGAGCGCGGAGAGGAGAAGTCGGAGCGGTTTCCCGACGGCTACTACCAACACGAGAACGAAGATCTCATCGCGATGTTCATTCGCTCGGAGATCGGAAGCGACGCCAACACTGCGGGGCGCATCATCGACACGGTGCAGGCCGAGATCGATGCGCTCGACCCGGCCTCGTATGCGCCAGATCTCAAGGTGACTCTGTCGGGCGACGTAATCATCGCCGAGGAAGAGCAGCAAGCGATCGCGCGGGAGCTCGTCCTGGCCACTACATTGACCCTGGCCGTCGTGCTGCTGCTAATCGTCCTGTTTTTTGGGCGCCCACGGGCCGTCGTCTTTTTGGGGGTCGGGCTCGTGCCCCCCGTGCTGGCGAGCTTCGCCGTTGCAGACATGACGGTAGATTCGCTCAACACATCCACGGCGTTCTTGGGCAGCATCATCATCGGAAACGGTGTGAACCCCAACATCATCTGGCTGTCCCGCTATTTCGAAGAGCGGCGCGCGGGAGCCGACGTGCACGACGCCATCCTCGGCAGCCATCGAAATACCTGGCTAGCCACGATGGTCGCTTCGGGTGCCGCAGGTCTGGCTTATGGGTCGCTGATGATCACCGACTTTCGCGGCTTTCGGGACTTCGGGATCATAGGTGGAGTGGGCATGGTGCTGTGCTGGGTGTCGGCCATCACCGTGCTGCCATCCGCCGTCGCCGCTTACGAGCGTTTCCGTCCGTTCCCCTCCGGAAAAGAAAGGGCTCGACGGTGGGGGCGCTTCGCGGATGCGTTCGCTGCTCTGGTCGAGCGAGTGCCCCGCGGTGTGGTAGCGGCCTCCGTGCTGCTATCGCTCGTCTCCGCAGCGCTCGTGACGTATGCGGTCATCCAAGATCCCTTCGAGTACGATTTCCGCAATCTGCGCTCGGTGCGCGAGGAAGGCAACTCGGAGGCGCGGCTCGTGCAGTGGCGCGTTAACGACATTCTGCCTTCTCATGAGCAAGGCAGAGGGATCGCAGTTTTGCTCGACAGCATCGACGATGTTCCGGTCATCGAAAAACAACTCGATGCAATGCCCCCCTCGATCCACGGCGGACACCATTCCTTGCTCGATTTCTTGCCGAAAGACGCCGCTCAGAAGCTGCCGCTGCTAGCCGAAATTCGCGAGCTCGCCATCGATATCCGCGAGTACATCGACGACGAAGACACCCTGCGTAAAATCGATGACAACATTCCACCGGAGGTCATCGAAATACCCACCCTCGCCGACCTTCCCGATGAAGTGGCGCTCCGTTTTGCCGAAAAGGACGGGACACGCGGTCGAATAATCATCGTTCAAGAGTCTGATGAGTTCTCGATTTGGGAGGGTCGCTACCTGGTGCAGTGGGCCGACGCACTCCGAACACTTCGCATGTCCGACGGTTCGCGACCTCCTCTGGCTGGTCGAGCCCCGGTCTTCGCCGACATGATTGGCGCGGTCTATGACGACATGCCGAAGGCCATCGTCGCGGCGTTTCTGGCGACCGTCGTACTGGTCCTGGCGTCGTTTCGCGGCCGCGACAGCCTGCTTTCGATTATGGCGCTGCTGATGGGCATCCTCTGGATGGCCGGTACCATGGCAGGCCTTGGGATGAAGCTGAACTTCTTGAATTTCGTCGCTTTCCCGATCACGTTTGGCAACGGCGTCGACTATTCGATCAACGTGCTGAGACGCTACCGTCTCGAAGAGCAGGCGGGAAACCCGGAGCCCATTCTATCAGCCGTGCGCCTTTCAGGAGGGGCCGTCGTCCTGTGCTCGCTGACCACGATCGTCGGGTACACGTCGCTCTACGTCAGCGCGAACCAAGCGATGAACTCGTTCGGCCTCGCGATGGCGATCAGTGAAGTGACCTGTTTGATGGCGGCCGTGCTGACCATGCCGGCGGTCATGATCCTGCTCAGTCAACGCGCGGGAAATCGATGAGTACACAGGCCACCGTGCCGAGGCGTATCTTGTTTACGTACGAGAACCTCTTGCCGACCCAGGAAGCAGACGCCGAGGTCATTTTCAATACGGCGGCGGCGCTCGCCGGCCGCGGCCACGACGCAGTCGTCTCCGTCCCGGCGCCTCCTGGAGTCGGCCCGGGTTTCGAACGCGAAGTGCTCGACTACTATGGGATCGATACTTCGTTGCGAATCACTCCAGTGCCGAGCTTCACCAAGAATCTCGCGCTCCAACACGTCTACCATGCGATGCGGGTGCCCGAGCACCCCGCGTTTGCCACCGCAGACTTCGTCTATGCGCGCAACCCGGTCGTGGTCATGCGCGCGTTGCAGGGAGGCCAGCGTGTGCTGATGGAGCACTACCGCCCATGGGGCGATCAGTTCCCTCCGCTTCAACCGATATTCCGCCGCTTCATGACTCACCCGAGGTTCTTGGGCTTGGTGGTGCATTCGGCCTATGCAAAGGAGTCGTATCGAAGGCTCGGGGTCCCTGACGCGAAGCTTCGCGTCATTCACAATGGTTTCGACCCGCACAGAATGGACCCGGTACTGTCGAAGCAAGAGGCCCGTGCGCTCCTCGGCCTGCCTCTGCACTCACGGATCGTGACGTACACGGGCCGCATGAATCACAAGAAGGGCCTCGACGTGCTTCTAGCGCTCGCCGATCGGATGCCGGACGTGCTTTTCATGCTCGTTGGGTCGACCGGGCGCGGGCCGATCGAAATCGCTGCTGAATCCAGGGACAACGTGCGGGTCGTTCCCTGGCAAACCTCCTCGTCGATCTCGCCCTATCTCTATGCATCCGACGTCCTCACGATCCCTCCGTCGTCCGTCCCACTGCAGCAGGTTGGCAATACAGTCCTGCCTCTCAAGCTCTTCTTATACCTCGCTGCGGGCCGTGCCATCTTCGCGGGAGCTACTCCCGACACCGCCGAGATTCTCACGCACGATCGCAACGCATGGCTGGTTTCGACGGGTGATGCATCAGAGGCCGAGCACCAACTCCGGGTCCTTCTCGGCGACACAGATCGGCTCGAACGACTCGGACAGGCCGGGCTGGAGCACGCCGCAGGGCTCACATGGGACGGCCGGGCCGCCAAGATCGAGGCGTTCTTCGAAGATTGTCTGAGCAGAGACCCTGCCAGCGTCGATAAAGAACCATGGTCCGCCGCAACCTGCGCGCGAGATAGCATGAAGTGGCTCATGACCGGCATATCGACGGGTAAGTGGATTTACCGATAGTCGCAGGAAATGACGGAAGCCCAACAGCAACTGAAGAAGGGTCTGCTCTGGCTCGGGTCGGCGGCGGCCCTGGGCCGTCTCGTAGATGTCGCCTCGACAATCACGGTTCTCTTCTTTCTCACAAAGGAAGAGGTCGGAGTGGCTACGATTGCGGCTGCGATCGGTATGGTGCTCGAGGCCGTTTGCCGTTTGGGGCTCGGCGTCGCGATTCTACAAACGGACGAAGTCTCGCGAGAACAGCTCGATACCTCGTTTTGGGCGATGACCCTCACCGCGCTTGCCCTCGGCGTCGTGGCCGTGGGGGTCGGGCCATTCGTTGGGCCACTGGTGCACGAACCACAACTGGCGCTCTTCCTGATCCCGAGCGCCGTCAAGATGGTGTTCCTCGTCTGGGCTGAAATTCCGATTCAGCTACTCAACCGAAAGCTGCAATTTGCGTCCATTGCGGGGGTTAGCACCGGCGCCACCGTCCTATCTGCGATTGCGCGCGTCGTTCTTGCAGCCACCGGTTTTGGCGCATGGACACTGCTCCTCTCACAGACGCTCTGGGCCTTCTTCCTCTGGGCCGGCGCGACCATCGCACAGCCTTTCTTCCCGCACTTCAGGTTGCGCCCTCAGGAGATCCGCGGCTTCCTCCACTTTGGAAAGTACATCACAGGCGAACGCATCACGCTCGAGGCGTTTCAGAACGCGGACTACTTGATTCTAGGCGCCTTGGCGGGTCCCGGTGCGGTGGGCGTGTATCGTGTCGCCTTCGATATCGCGATGATGCCCGCAGTGACGATAGCGAATGTGCTCAACCGAACGGCGCTTCCG
>JBAVOF010000593.1:0-3603 GCA_049691835.1 Polyangiales bacterium | reverse complement strand
GAATTTCGAGAGCGTCCACCCTTCGCTCGAGCGCCAGTCGAAGCTCAACATGAACTACGGCCTCTACGAGGTCATCCCCGGGTTCTACCAGGTGCGCGGCTTCGACCTCGCCAACGTGACCTTCGTCAAAGGCAAGACCGGTTGGATCGTGTTCGATCCGCTCACCGCCGCCGAGACGGCCCGGGCAGCCAAGGAGCTGGTCGACGAGCACCTGGGTGAGCGACCCGTCGTGGCGGTGGTGTACTCCCATTCGCACGGAGACCACTGGGGCGGCGTGCGCGGCATCGTCGATGAGGCTGACGTGCGGGCGGGGAAGGTCCAGGTCATCGCGCCCCGCGGCTTCATGCAGTTCGCCGTCTCGGAGAACGTCTATGCAGGCAACGCCATGAACCGGCGGCTCTTCTACCAGTACGGCGTGCTCCTTCCGGCGAGCCCCTATGGCTACACCGGTCAAGGGCTGGGTCAGGGCATAGCCGCGGGCGACATCGGCCTCATCCCGCCGACCCGCGTCATCGAGAAGGACATCGAAGTGCTCACGGTCGACGGCGTGAAGATGGAATTCAAGAACACGCCTGGCGCCGAGGCCCCCGCCCAGATCCAAACCTGGTTTCCCGCGGCCAAGGTCTACTGGACCGGCGAGGACGTCACGGGCGTATTTCACAACATCTACACGCTGCGCGGCGCACTGGTGCGCGACGCGCTCCTTTGGTCGAAGTACATCAACGAAGCGCTCTATCGATACGGCAAACAGGCCGAGGTGATGATCGCGTCGCACCACTGGCCGCGCTGGGGCAACGAACGGGTGCAGGAGGTGCTGCGTGGGCAGCGTGACCTCTACGCCAACATGAACAACCAGGCGCTGCACTTGGCGAACCAGGGCGTGACGATCAACCAAGTCCACAACGTCTACGAGACGCCGAAGGGCATCGCCGAACAGTGGTACAACCGCGGCTACCACGGCTCGCCCGAGCACAACAGCCGGGGCGTGATCAATCGCTATCTCGGTTACTGGGACGCCAATCCGGCCACGTTGATCCCGCTTTCTCCGGCCGACTCGGCACCGCTCTACGTGGAGATGATGGGGGGCGCGGAGAAGATCCTGGCCAAGGGCAAAGAGCTGCATGACCAAGGCAAGTACCGCCACGCCCAAGAGATCCTCAACAAGCTGGTGCAGGCGGAGCCGGAGAACCAGACCGCCAAGGATCTCCTGGCGGATGTCTTCGAACAGATAGGGTACCAACAGGAAAACCCAGGGCTTCGCAACAGCTTCCTCGCCGGTGCGTTCGAGCTGCGCTCCGGAATTCCGACCGGGGCATCGCCAAAGTCCTCCGGCCCGGACGTTGTCCGCGCCATGAGCACGGAGCTGTTCCTCGACTTCCTCGGGATCAAGATGGACAGCCGGAAGGCGGAGGGGATGGAGTTTACGATCAACCTGGTCACGCCCGACGTCGGCGAGAAGTTCGTCATCGAGCTCTCCGACGCCACGCTCACCAACATCAAGGGCTATCAGGCCGAGGACGCGGATCTCACCCTCACGATCAACCGATCAGACCTCGAGAACGCGATGATGGGCAAGAAGACGCTCATGGCTCAAATCGCCGATGGAACGGCGACGGTCCGCGGTGATACGGGTGTCCTCGAGAAGCTCGGGTCTACGTTGGTCAACTTCGAGATGGGATTCGAGATTCTGCCTGGTACCAAGGGCCATGCCGAGGTCGAGGACTTGGATCCCTACGAGGTAGGACCGATCGACATCCATGGCGAGTAGCGCTCCGAACGGGGTGCAGATGCTTGGCCTGGCACCACCAGGCCCTTGGACCCGTCGCAGGCCTGCTCGGATCGAGTCCTTCTCGAGAGCGAGCTGGCGCTGCGGCTTCGGGCTCGGTCGGGCGGCGATCCGTTCTCGCTCGATAACGTGAGCGATCTCAAATGCTTGCAGAGTCCGCAAGCCACGCCGATTCCATCCGCCCCGGTGCCGCGGCGGCGCCGACTGTAATGGTTCGAGCGCTCATGCGTCTGCCGCTATGAGAAGCGGGAAAGGACCCGCGACGCGAGAAGGAGAAAAGCAGATGGCCAACGACAAGACGACTTCCCAGGATCGGTGCAGCCCCTGCGGCGGTACCCACTGCGCCTGCGAAGCGACAAAAGATGACGCAACGCAAGTCAACCGCGCCTGCTGCTGCGGGCCCCAGTGCGCCTGTGGCGAGCGCTGCGGGTGCCCCGAGCGGTGTGGCTGCGCGTGAGCGTTCGAGCCGTCCGCGGTCGCGCTGGATAACGCGGCTGCGGACGACTATGATCGCGATTGCGAGACGAGAAGACGATGCAAGAGCAAGCGCCAAATCGCACATCACCGCCGGCGGAAGGTCTCTCGCCCGATGCCGTGGCCGTGCTGGCCGCCGAACACGCGCGCTTCTTGGCGTTTCTCGAACGCAGAGTCGCCAGCCGTGAGCAGGCCGAGGACATCCTACAGCAAGCCTTCGTCCGTGCGCTCGAGCGAGGGCACACGCTTCGCGACGGCGAGTCCGCCGCTGCGTGGTTCTATCGCCTCCTTCGCAATGCGCTGGTCGATCACTACCGCCGTGCAGGCGCAGAGCGGCGGGCGCTCGAGGCGGTGGCGCGCACCCTTGACTCACAAACGGAGGACGGGGAGTTGATGCAAACCATCTGCCAGTGCGTTGGCGGGCTGGTCGGTACGTTGAAGCCGAGCTATGCGGAAATCCTCCGGCGGGTCGATCTCGAAGGGGTAAGCATCGCGCAGGTCGCGCGCGAGTTGGGGACCTCCGCGAACAATGCGGGCGTGCGGATTCACCGAGCGCGGGAGGCGCTCTTCCGGCAGCTCGTCGTCAGCTGTGGCACCTGCGCGACCCATGGCTGCCTCGATTGCCGTTGCGATGCCACACACGGCGGCGCGCCCGCGCATGCCGATCGCTGAGGAGAGAATCGCCGAGCACTTCCTGACGAAATCTCGCTTTCCCGCCGGTACGCGGATACGCACGTCTGCATGCAGCAATGCGTGCGTTGTGTCACCACTGCTCTCCACTGGGCCTCAACGGAGGTTTGAAAGAACATGAACGTCATTTCTATGTCCATGAGCATGCCGGGAACAAAGCCCCTCCGCGAGCGCTTCGACACGCGACAGAACGATTAGGACCTCGCCATTCGGCTCTCCACATGAGTCCGATGGGCTAAGAGAGGGTGGGTTCCTGCGACAGGTAGCGGATGCTCGCTTCGCGCCGACGTGCGACGCAGCCCTGGTCGGGCTGCTCCTCGCCGACCAAGATGCGCGCTAGCGTCGACTTTCCCGAGCCATTGTTTCCCACGAGGCCGACTCGCTCCCCCTCATGAATCGACAGGCCCACACCGTCGAGAACACGCGTCACCCGTAGGACTTGCGCGGGCCTTCGGCAACCAAGATCGGCACGCGCCTGCTTCTGATCGATCTCCGGGCAGTTTACAAGGCGGGTCGCTTGTCGGTCGGGTCCGGTCTGCCGCTAGAAGAGATAGGCGAGGTTCAGCTGCAGCTGATGATAGCCGGTCCGGAAGGACTCACTCCCCACGCTGTTCATCGAGATCGAGTAGTTGAAGTCGACATTGAACATCGCG
>JBAVOF010000592.1:0-2413 GCA_049691835.1 Polyangiales bacterium | reverse complement strand
ATACGCTGAAGCACAGTGAGACACCGCTGACCAATCACATGGGGCTCCCGACGATCTTGTCCTATCGACCGAGCTTGGTGGGTCGCTTCACGAAGGACTCGAGCCTCGATGACCCCTGGACGCATTGGAAGCAGGGTCGCAAAGAGACGAAGCACGACCGACGTTGGCTTCAAGCGCTCATCCTACTAGGGATGTTCAGCCTGCTCGCACTTGCGGGGCGGCGCCTGGCGGGCTGGGCCGTGTTGGCGGGGAGCACGATCCTGATCATCGGTTTCTTCGAGCTCACTTGCTACTACTATAGCTTCGTCGTGTTGATGGCTCCTCTCGCGATCGAGCGAATGCGCTATTCGGTCGCGATGATTCTAATGGTCATGACCGGACTGATTTTGCAGTTCTTCATCGGCTGGTATGACGAGCAGTACATCGCGGAGACGGTGGCGGTCCTCCTTCCGCTGATCTATATCCTGGCCGACCTGGTTCGGTACCCGCTGCCCGATTCCTCCCCTGCGGCTGCGACCAGTCCGTCGGGGTAGTTGCATGGGCGCGGCACCCGTCTTACCTTCAACTAGTTAGACAGGTTCACGTGATCGCTGGTGTGCATCCGCACACGGGAGGAAAGTCCGAGCTTCATAGGGCAGGATGCCAGGTAACTCCTGGTGGGGGCGACCCCGAGGACAGTGCCACAGAAAGCAAACCGCCTCGCCGTTCAAAGACCGCGAGGTAAGGGTGAAAGGGTGAGGTAAGAGCTCACCGGGCTGGCGGTAACGTCGGTCGCACGGCAAACCCCATCCGAAGCAAGACGGAATAGGGAGGCGTTGAGGGTGGTCCGCCCGAGCCTCCGGGTGACGTCGCTCGAGGCCGATGGTGACATCGGTCCCAGAAGAATGATCACGAACCGCGACTCGGCGACGAGGGCGGGCTACAGAACTCGGCTTACGAGCCCTCTAACCACGGCGCCTCGCTCAGCGGGGCGCCGCGCTGTTTTGATGAGTCGGTTCAGTGATGGCTGCGGCGTGCGGCGCGATTGGAGCAGACCGCTACGTGCCCGGGCTAGGCTGGAGGACGATGCCGCGCTCTCTGGCACCCTCGAGCGCTTCGGCCCGGGGTTGCTGATAGTGGACCGAGCCGAGGTACGCGAAAAGACGCTCACTCGCTGGAACGACCACGTCTTCCGGGATCCATTCGACCGGCTCTCCGTCGGACCAGCAAACCTCGCCGCGCTCCATTTTCCAGGCGGCCTCAGTGAGGTCGAGCGGAGCCAGCACTTCGCGAATGGCTTCGAAACGTCCCTGGATCTTGGGATCGAGAAAGAAGAACTGGCGTCCTCCGATGAATGCAATGTGATAGCGAGAAGGATGGTGAGCCACCCCGTCGAGCCCGAGACGCGTCGCACCTCGAAACAAGACGTGCATCACTTGCTCTCCGACGCCCAGTCCGGGATGGTCCTGTCCCGGCCACTGTGGTTGCCTCAGCGAAAATTTCTCCGTCGGGTTTTGCAGCAACATCCACTCGACGTAAAGCAACTGGATTTCGTCAGGCGGCTCGAGCCCTTCGGGTGCCGGCCGCACCAAGCGGCGAAGCACCTGGTCGACGAGGAGGTGCTCCTCGCCATCCTTCTTGGCGTGCACCGTGAGATGCTGTCGCTCTGGGTCCTCCGGATCGATCGTGAGGCGCGGCTCGGTGAACCCCCTGCTCCGAATCTCGTCCATCAGGCCGTACTTCTCTAGCGCGAACTCCAGCCCGTGCCGCGAGTAGTAGTCCAGAATTCGTGTGGATTTGTATCGTGGTCCGGTGAGGTCGTCCATCAAGTCGGCCTCGCTGAGCTCCCACTCCCCGCTCGAGCGTTGCAGGTCGTGGGGATCGAGCTCCTGAGCGATTTGCGCGTACTGTTCGTAGAGGCTTTGCCGAGGGAGCTCCGTCACACGCGCCTCGTCGATCAGAAGCCAGCGAATGAAGTCCGTCGTAGAGCGCCATGCGTCGTCGCTGTAACCACCTCCGAGGGTCACGACCACGGGGCAGGAGTGCGCTCGTGCTTGCTCGATCACGAAGCAATCGCGCTCCAGGACGCCTTGGCGCGTCAGCTTGAATTCGCCGAGACGATCACCCTCGAGGACATCGTTTCCCGCGACGTAGAAAATCAAGCCGGGGCTAATCTCGTCGAGCGACGCCGGGAGCGTTCTGCGAAGCTCGCTCAAATACACGCCGTCATCTGCCCCAGTCGGCAACAGGAATTGCTGGTCGGCCGCCGCTTGGACATGGCTCCAAACCGAGCCGTGAATCGAGTAGGTCAACACGGTCTTGTCGGCTTCGAAGGTCACGATGTTGCCGTTGCCCTGATGGTAGTCCAGATCGACGATGGCAATCGGCGGCTCGAACCCGTCGGCGCGCAACAACGCGATGGCGACTGCGATGT
>JBAVOF010000591.1:0-3110 GCA_049691835.1 Polyangiales bacterium | reverse complement strand
CGTCAGCTCGTCCAGTGGCTGTCGGATCCCGAAACCAAGAAGACGATGCATCCGGTTCGCATGGCGAGCAAGGTTCACTATCAACTGCTGCATATTTACCCCTTTCCACGGCATAGTGGAAAGGTTGCGCGCCTGGTCATGAACCTAATCCTCATGCGTGCGGGGTACCCACCCGTGGTAATTCACGCCACCGAACGTCAGCGCTACTACGAGGCCCTTCGAAGCGGCGAGGACGGCACGGCGGCCCTCGTGAATCAAGCGCTTGGCGCTGCGATCGAGACCGCGATTCAGCACTTCGAAGAAGCGCAGTGAAGGCTTACGAACGCTCGGCCAGGAAGCGCGGCAGCGCCGAGATCACGGCGATGTAACGCGCTCCGGCGCGCAATGCGGCGTCTGCGTTCTCCGGAGTAATTCCGCCGATAGCCACCACCGGGCGAGAGACGGCTCGGCAGATCCTTTCGAGGTCGGCAAGACCCACGACGGGATCGGGGTTCTCCTTGGTTTGGGTCTCGAAGATAGGGCCAAACGCGATCAGGTCCGCACCTTCCCGATCCGCCCGCTTGGCTTGTTCCAGGTCATGCGTGGACACGCCGATCGGCATCTCGCCGACGACGAGCCGGGCATCGGCAATCGAGAGGTCTTGCTGTCCCAGGTGCAAGCCATCGGCCCGGACCAGGGCGGCGATATCGGCGCGATCATTGATGACGAACGGAACCTCAGCACGCGCACAGGCCGATCGCATGAGCTTCGCGATCTTCAGGAACCCGACATCGTCGAGACGCTTGGCGCGAAGCTGCAGCAACGCGCAGCCAGCGTTCAAGGCCTTAAAAGCAAGGGCTAGAGGGCGATCTGCAACCTCGGCATCGACGATCGCATAGAGCGAATCAATCAACGGGCTCATCTTCGGTGAGTCGCCCGTACAGATCTGGTCGGCGATCGCGAAAGAAGCCCCAGTTGGCGCGGTAGCGCCGCAAGGACTCGCGATCGAATGAAACCGTGGCGACACCTTCGTCTCGTCGCCCCAGCTCGACCTCGAAGTCGCCCCGTTGATTGCACACGAACGAGCTCCCGTAGAACGTGAGTCGATCTTCGGTGCCGATGCGGTTGGCCGCGGCGACCGGCATCGCGTTTGCCACGGCGTGTCCGACCATCGCACGCTGCCAGGGCGCTTTGGTGTCTTCCTCCTCGGTGCTCGGCTCGCTACCTATGGCAGTCGGGTACAGCAAGATCTCGGCTCCTTGAAGGGCCATGGCCCGCGCGGCCTCGGGAAACCATTGGTCCCAGCAAATGCCGACGCCGATGCGGCCATGGTGTGTCGTCCAAACCTTGAAGCCCGTGTCACCGGGTCGAAAGTAGAACTTCTCCTCGTACCCTGGGCCGTCCGGGATGTGACTCTTTCGATAGATGCCGAGCCGAGTGCCGTCCGTGTCGATCACCACGAGGCTATTGTAGTAGCTCTGGCCCGCGCGTTCGAAGAAGGATACGGGCAAGACGACGCCGAGCTCCGTGGCGAGCGATTGCATCCGCGCCACGGTAGGGTGGCCCTCCAATGGTGCGGCCAGGTCAAATGCGATTTCACTCTCCGTTTGAGGGAAGTAAGGGCCTTCGAACAGCTCGGGAGTCAGAACGATCTGCGCGCCACGTTCGGCCGCTTCTCGAATCAGCCCTTCCACACGGGCGACGTTGGCTTCACGGGTGCCATCGAGGGCGCATTGAACGATACCGATCGAAAACGAAGATGCTGTCATACCGTGCTGGGCTCAGATTGGGTGACGCAGTGAAAGGCGCCACCACCCCATAGCAGGTCTGCGGCGGGCAGGCCGATCACCTCGCGGCTCGGAAACGCATTCGCGAGTTCGCTCAGAGCGGCTTTGTCCTCCGGGATCTCGTAGATGGGGACGACCACGGCCTCGTTGGCGATGTAGAAATTGCAATAGCTGGCCGGCAGTGGGGAGCCGTCAGGAGCGAAGACCGCGCGGGGCGCCGGCAGGCAGAGCACGTTGAGGCCGCTCTCGCGCAGAACGTGCTCGATCGAACGCAGCACCTCTTCATTGGGTGCCTCGGGGCTTGCTCGCATGCAAACGACGGTGTCGGGGCTCACGAATCGAGCGAGCATGTCGATGTGTCCGTCGGTGTGATCGTGCTCCAAGCCGCGGTCGAGCCAGATCAGGCGCTCCATCGAGATCAATCCGCGCAAGGCTCGCTCGAGGTCTTCCCGCGTCAATCCGGGATTGCGGTTCTCGTTCAGCACACAGGAGGCGGTCGTCAGCACAGTTCCCTGCCCGTTGGACTCCAGGGCGCCTCCCTCCAATACGATGGGAGACTCGAAGCGTTTAGCGCGCAACCGCGTGGTCAGCCAGGTGCTGACGCGGTCGTCGAATGGCATTCGGTACTTGCCGCCCCAGCCGTTGAAGTCGAAGCAAAGCGCGCCGAGCGTGCCATCGACGGTGTGTCCGAACAGGGGGGCCGTGTCTCGCACCCAGCAGTCACCGTAGTCCGTCACCACGTAGTCGACATTGGACAATTCACCGATCAAGGAACGAGCGGTCCGGGCGAGCTCGTCGTCTGTCACCATGAGATGGACCTGCTCGTTGCCGGCCTCCGCAATTGCTCGGCACAGGGCGGCGATGGAAGCTTGCGCGGCGCGAAGATGGACGGGCCACTCTTCTTGCAAATGAGGAAACGCCAGCCAGCACGCGCCGTGCGGCTCCCACTCCGCCGGGAGTCGAAGTCGTTCGATCACCGGCGAAACCTACCACGCGAAGACCTGGGTCTCACCGAACCGAGCGATCATCGCGTTCACATGATCAAGAACGGCGCGGCGGCGCTGGGCCAGGCCCTGGAGCTGCTTCGCGTTCAGCACCGGGGCAAGGGGATCTTCGCGCAAACGAGCCTCAAATCGCGGAATCTCGAGCTCTCGCACAGCCTCGATGGTCGAGCGTCGGAAACGTTGGAGGGCCTTGAGCCGGGCTTCCATGAGGCCCAGGCGCTGATCCCCGAGCCAGAAACCCGCGCCGTTGTCCAGGTAGATCAGCGGACCGCCGGGACCACGTGACCGAACGTTGGTGAAGTCGCCGCCCCACCTGTCGACGTTCTGGGTGAGGTAGTCG
>JBAVOF010000590.1:0-10571 GCA_049691835.1 Polyangiales bacterium | reverse complement strand
GTATCGAGGCGAAGACCATACACCGCCTCCTCGAGTGGAACCCCGCCACCGGCCACTTCAATCGGAACCAACGTATGCCTCTGCAGGCGGATCTGGTCTTGGTCGACGAGGCCTCCATGCTGGACATCCGCCTCGCTTCGCAGCTCCTGGCGGCGATCCCACGGAGCGCGACGCTCGTGCTGGTCGGCGACATCGATCAGCTGCCACCGGTCGGCCCCGGACAGCCGCTCCGCGACTTGATCGAGTCGCGGGTCTGCGAAACGATTCGGCTGCAAGAGGTGTTTCGTCAAGCACAGCAGAGCGCCATCGTCCGCGGCGCCCACGAGGTGCTCCAAGGACGCATGCCGGAGCCCACCACACCGGGAAGCAAGGGCGACGGGGACTTGTTCGTGATTGCGGCCACGGACCCGGAAACCATCACCGAGCGTCTGGTGCAATCGCTTCGGCGAATGTCGGTCGCCTACGGATTCGACCCTCTCGCCGACGTCCAGGTGATGACCCCGATGCGTCGCGGCCCGCTCGGCACGATCAAGCTCAACGAGGTGCTCCAGGAGAGCTTCAACCCGAGCTTGGACCCCAATGCTGCGCCCACCTCGTTTCGGCGTGGAGACAAAGTGATGCAGCTCCGCAACGACTACGACAAGGATGTCTACAACGGCGACCTCGGTGAGGTGCATCGGATCGAGGGCGGGGTGACGTACGTCCTGTTCGACGGGCGGGAGGTTCAGTACAAGACCGATGAGCTCGACGCGCTTTCCCTGGCCTATGCATGCACAGTCCACAAAGTGCAGGGTAGCGAGTTCCCAGCCGCCGTGATCGTCTTGCACAACGCGCACTTCATGCTGCTCAACCGTGCCGTGCTCTATACGGCTCTCACGCGCGCCAAGAAGCTGGCCGTATTGGTGGGCGACCCGCGCGCGATGGCCCGGGCTTGCCGCAACGCGCTGTCGTACGAGACCAACTCGAATCTGCGCGACCGCCTCCGAAGGCTCGCGGCTTAACGACCGTCGAAGGCGCCGACCACCGCATCGTGAAACATCGGGCGAAACGCCCTGATGGCTGCGTTGTCGTCCGAGATGGCCACCCGATTGCTCAGCAGGACCAGTACGAGCTGTCGGCGCGGATCGCACCAGAGCGACGTGCCGGTGAACCCGAGATGACCGAAGGCGCCGTCGTCGATGAGGGAACCTGCGGCGCTTCCGTGCTCAGCCTTCCCGTCCCAGCCGAGCCGGTGCGTACCGCCGGACCGGACGGCGGTGGCATGCCGAATCAGTTCTTCCTCCGTGGCGCCCCGCCTGCCGTGCCAGGCGCCCAGGCACGCTGCGCCGAACCGGGCGACGCTGTTGGCACACCCAAACATTCCGGCATGGCCTGCCACCCCGCCGAACGCAGCACAGTTGTCGTCGTGCACTTCGCCCTGCAAGAGTCGCTTTCGCCAAGGAGACCAGCCGGTCGGCGCACACTGCGCTTTCCAGTCCTCGCCATCTCGACCTGCTCCGAAGAAAACCGTGGCGTCGATCCCAAGCGGCGCCGCGACGCGTTCCGTCACGATCTCGTTCAACGCGCGATCCGTGGCACGGCTCATCGCTACCCCTGCCAAGATGTAGCCGAGGTCGCTGTAGACCGAGGTGCCCACCTTTGTCCCGTCCCAATGAGGCAGCAGCGCGGCGAGGATCCACGCACGTGCCGCGTCCGTGCCAGGATCGTGAGGAAGACTCTCGTAGAACGGCACCCAAGCATCCAATCCAGAACGGTGACTCAACACCTCGTCCCAATTGCGCTCTCCCACCGGCAACCCCTTGGCCTCGGGAATCAGCTCGTCGACCCTGGACTCGAGCGCGAAAACGCCGGCCTGATAGAGATGAAGTGCAGCCATCGCCACCCAGGGCTTGGTGAGCGAGGCCAGATCATAGATCGTGTCAACAGCCACGGCATCGGAACCTTCGGACCGGGCTCCGGCAACCACGTCGACATAGGACCAGGCCCTTCCCCGCCAGACCGCGACGGTGGCGCTGGCTCCCGGAAAGACAGCCTGGTTGCATCCTGCCTCGAGTTGGCGCTGCAACGTGCGTTCGATACGCGACAGAACCTCGCTGCTCACGTGCGGTGTCTACCCAATCGCCCGGCGATGGTCTACACGAAGCGCCCGCCATGTCACTTCCCTATCTGACTACCTCGATCGGACCGATCGAGGCCGAATTCCGATCGAGCCCCGAGGACTTCGAGGTCGAAGAGGTGCCGGCGTACGCCCCGGGCGGGACCGGGGAGCACGTCTTTGCGTTCATCGAGAAACGAGGCCTTACGACCAGGGACGCGGTCCGCGCGATCTGCGACAGTGTTGGCGCCGACCCCAGGACCGCGGGCTGGGCGGGTCTCAAAGATCGGAACGCAGTCACCCGGCAATGGATCAGCATCTCAGGTGCATCCTCGGAGGCTGTGCGGCGCGCTGAAATCGAAGGCATCCGGGTTCTGGAAGCGTCGCATCACACGCACAAGCTTCGAACAGGTCACCTCCGAGCAAACCGGTTTCGGATTCGCCTTCGTCAGCTCGACCCCTCGAGACTCGATGATCTGCGTCGCATATTGTCGGAGATCGAAACCCAGGGTCTGCCTAACTACTACGGCGAGCAGCGTTTCGGCAGGGACGGCGACAACTCGGAACGCGCCCTTCGCTGGGTGCGGGGCGAAGCGCGCCCTCCCCGCGATGGCTTTCAACGGAAGCTCCAGATCTCGGCCCTGCAAGCCGAGATTTTCAACCGCGGCGTTGCGCAGCGGGTGCAGACCTCCACCCTCGGACGGGTTTTCCCAGGCGATCTGATGAAAAAGCACGACTCGGGTGGGCTTTTCGTCGCCGCTGATGTCCAGGACACCCAGGCGCGGGCCGATGCCTGGGAGGTCAGCTCCACGGGACCGATGTTTGGTGCGAAGATGCGCTGGCCCGAGGGTGAGGCCCGAATCCGCGAAGAGGCGCTCCTGAACGCCGCGGGGTTGCGCAGCGATCAGCTGAGCAAGTGGAAGCGGATCGCTGCCGGGACCCGACGTTTGGTGCGCATTCCGTTGCATAACGTGGGTCTGGTCGTGTCTGGGAACACGGTTGACCTCGATTTCACCCTGCCAGCCGGCTCGTACGCAACCATATTGATGCGGGAGATTCTCAAGCGGGATGCACACCCCACCAAGACCGGCTAAAAGCGCGTTCCTACCCGAGGAAAGATATGTTCGACATTCAAGAGAGACTCACAGCGTTCGCCATGCTTGGCGCGACGTGGGTCATGTGGCTTCTGATCTTCCTGTCCATCATTGGAGTCGCGATCATTTTCGAGCGGGTCTATTACTTCTTCGCTTCGCGTGACGACGTCCGAAAGCTCCAAGAAGACTTACGGCTTCTGCTCGCGAAAAACGACGTGCTTGGGGCGCGGGAGCGCCTTTCCCAGTCCCAATCGTTTCAGGCGAAGATCGTGTACTCGGGGATCGAAGTCGCTGACGACGGTCCGTCCGCGGTGGAGGAGCGCCTGGCCGGCGCGACATCCGTGGCTCGGACTCAGATGGAGCGAAACCTCGGCTTCCTCGGCACGGTCGGCAACAACGCGCCGTTCGTAGGCCTTCTCGGTACGGTCATCGGCGTCATCAAGGCCTTCCATGTGCTCGACCAGAGCGCGGGAAAGGTGACGAGCGGCTTGATGACGGAGATCGGCGAAGCGCTTGTCGCCACCGCGATCGGCCTCCTCGTCGCCCTTCCCGCCGTAGCCTTCTATAATTACTTTCAGCGCTTGATCCGGTATCGCCTCACCTGGGCCGATGCGCTCGGCCGCGACCTGCTCGCCCACCTAAAGGGCATCGAGCGAAGAGGCAACGGTTAGCCATGGCTGGCGGTGCACGCTCCGGGGACGATGACGAGCTGATCACTGACATCAACGTCACCCCGTTGGTGGACGTGGTCCTCGTTCTGCTCATCATCCTCATGGTGACGGCGACGGCTATCGTTTCGAAGACGATCCCGATGGAGCTGCCCAAGGCGGCGACTGGCGAGCAAACGCCCGGAACAGTCGCCGTGTCGATCGACAAGAACGGGGGGCTCTTCTTGGACACGATCCCCGTCACGGCTGAGGAGCTTCGGACCCGCGTCCGCGCTGCTCGCGAGGGCGACGAGGACCTCCGCGCCGTGATCGCCGCAGACGGCCGAGTCCCGCACGCCAAAGTCGTGCAAGTCATCGACATCCTGCGCCAAGAACGCATCACGAAATTCGCGATCAACGTGCGTCCCGAGGAGATCGGACGCTGACGGACGCCACCGCGGAGCCCATGTCCAATCCTCTCGAGAATCTAGCCCCCTGGGCGCTCGAAACAGGATGGATCGTCCTCGCGATCGCCATGCACGCCGCGTTTCTCGGACTGACTCCAAGGGTCCCGGGGGGTTCCGGGGTCGAAGGCTCTCTCGACGCGGTCGCGGTGTCCATCGTCGACGAGAAGATCGTGGCCGACGAGCCGGAGGTCGCGGCGGCCGAAGAACCGGCCGAGCCCGAGCCTGTGCGACCTCCGCAGACGCCAAAGACTTTTCGGGCCCCGAAAGAGCCGCCCGCCGAACCGAAAGAACCGCCCGCCGCGGCACCCGAGACCCCGATCGCCTTTGACAACGTGGTCCTCACGAACGAGGGCGACGAGCCCAGCTCCTGGGCCATGGACCCCGGCTCCGGGGAAAGCCGAGAAGGCCCGATCGGGCGGCCCGACGCGGTGGTCACCGGGAGGAGCCGCGACGGCATCGCCGGGGGCGTCGTCGGAGGCACCGGCCTCGGCATCGTGGTCGACGTGGGAGACCTTTCAAAGCAACCGATTCCGCCCTCTTTGAAGCAAAAACTAGAAAAACTCTATCCGAAGAAAGCCCGTCAAGAAGGGATCGAGGGGGAGGTGGTCATCCGACTGCAGATCGGCCCCGACGGACTGCCGAGTCAGATCCGAGTCATCTCGGAAGACCCGGCGGGATACGAGCTCGGACGAGCCTGTGTGAAAACCCTGCAGGGCGAGCGCTGGGAGCCTCCGATCGGCAAGGATGGCAAACCCGTCACGACCCGCGTGACCTATCGGTGCGGTTTCGAGATCCGCTACTGAGCCTGCACCAGGGCACTTTCTTTGACCCTTCGTCGCGCGCGGAGGTACCTGTTGGCCCATGCGGTGGATGCTACTCGGCATGCTCTTTTCGGTGTCCGGTTGCTTCTTCGGCCAGGACGGCGATAAGCCGGGCGAGGCCGTCGGCTCGTTCGAGGCGGAGGGAGCCATGGTGGTGCAAAGCTGTGGCGGGGCGATTCCGGCCCCGGACCCCCTGGACCTTCCGTTTGACCTGAGATTGGAACCGAGCGGACGCGCGTATTGGCTGGGCTCCAATGGAAAGATGCTCGTCGGCATCGAAAAGGACGGCGTTTACACCTTCCAAGTCGGCCAGAGTTGGACCGTCATCGAACCCAATCGTGCGCAGGGCTACGTCGGTTGCTCCGTCACGCAGCTCGATGAGCTGACCTTCGAGCTCGAAACCGCCGAGCTTGAAGCTGAAGCTGACGCCGGAGTCGGGCCAGAGCCGGATTCCGGGGCCGACGCTGGGGTTGAGCCGACCGTGTTGACGCTTAGCGGTTCACAGACCACCGAGATCGTGCCGGTGGCCGGGTCGGACTGCGTTCCGGCGGTGAGCAATCAGGAGGGCTCGTTCAACGCGCTCCCCTGTCGCATCGAATACCTCGTCACCGGGACGGGCATCGCCGCCGAGTAGCAAGGCGCGCGTCAGCCGGGTTGCTCGGGCCTAATCTCGCTCGTCGGGCTCCACGGGGAATTCCGAGGGTCTGAGCGCTCCCTTCGGGATCGGTGGAGTGTGCACCGGCGGAGGCGTGTCACCATCGCCCGAGAAGACTCCCTGCAAGCGCTCCGCGCGAATGATCATCTTGGGCGAATGCACCCCGAAGAAGACCCCCGGAGTGGCCTCGCCGCCGCTGACCTCGTCGACACGGAAACCATTGCGTTCGAGAAGAGCGCGAATCTCGTGCAACGCGTAAAGGCGAATGGAGTAGCGCCGATCGTTCTGTTGGCCGCTGTGGCTGGCGACGCGCCGCTTGACGCGGAGCCGCGACGTTTCGTAGTGGAAGTCGGTCTCCTCCATGCAGACGGCCCCGTCGACCTCGAACCAGACCTGGTTCGGCTGTGAGCCGATCATGAAGTCGCGATTGACAACCTCGATTAGAAGGACCCCGTTGGGCTTGAGCGCACGGTGAAACTGCCGCAACGCCAGCTCGTTCTCCTCCTCGCTGAAGTAGCCGAAGGTCGTTCCCCAACAAAGCAGCGCGTCGAACGGATCTTCGAAGGTCGCGTTTCGCATGTCGCCCTGGATGAAATCGATTCGTTGCCCTCGGTCCTCCGCCTCGTCATAGGCGCGCGACACCATCGTGGCCGAGATGTCTAGGCCGACCAGGTGGTAGCCTCTCGATGCAAGCTCGACGGTCTGCACACCGAGGCCGCACCCGACGTCCAGAATGAAGCAACCCAGCGGCATGCGCAGCGCGCGCTCGATGACATCGCACTCTGCCGCAACTTCCTTTGGCGTCGCAGTTCGGACGGTTCGCAGGTAGGCCTCGCCGAAGAAGTGCTCGTACCAAGGCCCGTCTTCATCGGCCTCCACCTCGGGAGGACCGGCGTCCATGGACTCCGTCGGCGGCGGGGGCGGCTTGGGGATCGGGATGAGCAAGTCCGCTGCTCCTTCCAGCGGTGGAGCGATGTCACTTCGAAAAAGTACGTCCGCGTCCTCGAGAAAGAGCTCCTCCGGAGGCTCGCTGAAACGAGTCGGAGCGGACGGGGGCTTGCTCGACGGTCGGAGCTCGGGCGGATCGCTGAAATGCACGTCGATCGAGGCATCCCCGAGGTCCGCGGCGTCGGCCTCGCGTTCGTCACCACCAAGCGGATCGGGCTCGGTCATGAACGAGGGCTCCGTCGGATCGCGATCCTCGACGAACTGCAGCGCGGCCGTCAATCCGGTTGAGGGATCGAGCTCGACGACGCTCGAGACGGAGCGTACGGCGCCGTTGCCGTTGCCCGGTGACTCGGGCGCCTCGTCGAGCATCTGTGCACGCGGGATGCCGCTGATCGGAACTCGAAGCGCGCGACGGCGCCGCGGCGCATGCGACGGCAGACCCTCGGGTTTGTCGGCCCGCTCACTGCTCATCGATGCCCCCAAGGGCCATGGTTTGGCCCATTCGAATCGGCGAGCCCGCACGCACGACGAGCTCGAGCCCGCATTCGGGAGGCGTCATCACGATCGCCGTCGAGCCCATGTGAAACACCCCGAGCTCTTCGCCACGATCGCGGGGAATCGGTGCGTCGGCGTAGCTGCGCAGGCCCGGCGTGTCCCCCCGATTCGTCTGCACGTCGTCGAAGCTCAAGCCGATGCGCCCCACACCAATCGCCCCCACCATGATTGTCGTCACAATCCCGTGAACCACGCCTTGTTGCACAATAGCAAGCCGTTCGTTCCTTGCGAAAACCTGCGGGATGAAGTCGGTACCAATCCGATTGACGGGGAACAACGTGCCCGGAACGTAACGCATGCACTGCACGTTTCCACAGGTCGGAGCATGTACGCGGTGGTAGTCGCGTGGCGAGAGGTAGACGATGAAGTAGCGACCGCCCTCGTAGGCCATCGCTGCTTCCGGGTCACCGAGCAGAGCCGCTGCCGTGTAGGGTTGCCCTTTCACCATCAAGTCGCCGTCGACGGTGATCTCGCCGAGGTCCTCGATCCGCCCGTCCGCCGGCGAGACCAGCGCTCTCGGATCGGGATCGATCGGCCTGGCCCCTTGATGCAGTGCCCGGGTGAAGAAATCGTCGAACGTGCGGAATCCCCCGGAGGGCAGTTCCACCTCGCTCAAATCCACGTCGTAGGCCCGTACGAAGGCCCCGACCGCCGCGTCGACCAGTCGCTGAGGGGCCCGCGACGCCGCAATCCGACCTATCGCCCTGCTCAGCCGCTTGCGCGGCAGAACACGAACCGTCTGCGCGGCCAATCGTGAAGCACTCTTCCCCATGAAACGGTGCTGTTCAGAAATGGTATCCGACCGAACAACACCGCGTCAAACGCCTGCGGCCTGACAAGTCTCCGAAATTTAGGGGAATTCCTGTTATCAAGAGTAGGACGCCCCGTCGGATCGCTCCTGACGAGGCGTTCGAAATCGCAAAGGCAGCCCTAGACCGCTGCTTCGCCGCGCTCGCCCGTACGGATTCGCACCGACTCTTCGATGGAGGAGACGAAGATCTTCCCGTCACCGATGCGGCCCGTCTTGGCTGCATTCTCGATCGCTTCAATCACTGAAACGACGAGGGAATCGGGAACGACGATCTCCACCTTCACCTTCGGGACGAAGTCGACCACGTACGCGGACCCCCGATAAACCTCTCGCTTACCGCCGGTCCGGCCAAACCCTTTGACCTCCGTGACGGTCATGCCTTTGATACCGACCTCGTTGAGGGCGTCCTTCACCTCATCGAGCTTGAAAGGCTTAATAATGGCTTCCACCTTCTTCATGGGACCTCCGAACTTCAAGCAGCCCAACGAGAACCGCCGATGCGGATTGATGTACCCCCGGATTATTTCGGGATTGTTTCGTGGCCGTAAATAGGGAAGTGGTCTGATGAAGTAGGAACAGGACCGGTCGGTGAGAGCCGCTCCCGGCGTCCCGCAACCGAAGGGCCCGACGCTCGGTGCTACGCTTCGTGCCGATGCCCTCCCTTCTGACCACGGTCCGTGATCTGGAACGGCTTCGGCAAATCGCCGCCGTCCTGGCTGTGCACGGATTCGGCGAGGTTGTCGAGCGGACCGGCCTGAGCGCTCTGATCCCCGGCCGAAAGCGCGGGGACGCAGGCCGAATGCCGGCAGGGATTCGGCTCCGCAAAGTCTTGGAGGACCTGGGGCCGTCGTTCGTGAAGCTCGGGCAAATCATGTCGACGCGTCCCGACCTGATCCCCGAGGACATTCTCTGCGAGCTCAAGAAGCTCCAAGACGACGTTCCACCGGAGCCATTCGAGGCGATTCGCGAGCAAGTCGAGCGCGAGCTCGGCTGCCCGCTTTCCGAGGTATACGAAACATTCGAAGAAGCGCCGCTCGCGTCTGCCTCCATCGCCCAGGTCCACCGTGCGCGGCTCCGAGAGGATGGAGAACCCATCGAGGTAGTCGTCAAAGTCCAACGCCCGCAGGTGCAGGCATTGATGGCGCGCGACCTCGACCTGCTCTACTGGCTCGCGAACGCCATCCTGCGCTCGATACCGGAGTCGCAGCTGTACCGACCGCTGAGCCTCGTCGAGGAGTTCGATCGTTCGGTGGCCGCCGAGCTCGACTTCTCTCTCGAGGCGGACAACCACGAGCGGTTCGCGGCGAACTTTCAAAACAACCCACATGCCAGATTTCCAAAGGTGCATCGGCGCGCCAGCGCCAAGCGAGTGCTGACGCTGGAGTATCTCGAGGGCCGCAAGGTCTATGCAGCACTGAGCGCCGGGGTGAGCGGTGAGCTGATTGCGAAGCGCTCGGTCGAGATCATCATCCAGCAGATCTTCGAAGACGGCTTCTTCCACGCGGACCCGCACCCGGGGAACATCATCATCATGGGCACGCCGGACGATCCAGTGATCGGAATGGTGGACGTCGGCATGGTCGGGCGGCTCACCCCGAAGATGCGCGACCGGACCATCGATTTGATGCTGGCCGCCGTGCGGGAGGATTACGGCGGAATTGCGGATGCGCTTTACGCGATCGGTCGGCCCGTTCACAAGATCGATCGCGACGTCTACGACGCAGAGGTCACGAGATTGGCGCAGCGCTACCTCGGAAAGCGGCTCAAGGATATTGAGCTAGGCCCGCTCCTGCGCGACTTGATCACGGGCTCGCGAAAGTTCGGCGTCGAAATCCCAACGGAGTTTCTCATGCTCGGCAAGAGCCTCATGACGGTCGAGGGCGTTGGCAAAGAGATTTACCCCGACCTCGATCTTCTCGAAGAGGTGCGTCCGTATTTCATGCAGCTGTTCCAGCAGCGCTACTCACCGGAGCGCATCACTCACGACGCACTACGGGGTCTGCGCCGGCTGGGCGGCGCCGCCTCGGAAATGCCGTTGCAGCTGGAGGAGATACTCGACGATCTGCGCAGCGGTGCCTTCACCGTCCGGACGGAACAGACCCAGCTCGAATTTGCTGCCGATCGCCTCGGCCGACGCGCGTTCAGCGGGATCGTGGTCGGCGCACTGATTGTCGCGAGCGCGATTTTGCTCGCGCAGCAGAGCTACTGGTTGGGTGGTCTGGCTGCCGCCTCCGGCGGGGCGTACGCGCTCGCGCATACGGCCCGCGTCTGGCTCATGCGCAAGCCCTAGGCAAAGCCCCGAATCGCCCGACCGACCACTACGCCGAGCGCCCCCGCTACGAGACAGACGGCGGCGGTGCCGCTCATGTACAGAGCCGCTCGACCCCAGGAGCCGGCCTGCATGAGCCCGATGCTTTCCAGGTTGAACGCGGAGTACGTGGTGAAGCCGCCCATCACGCCGGTCCCGAGGAACAAACG
>JBAVOF010000589.1:0-10233 GCA_049691835.1 Polyangiales bacterium | reverse complement strand
CACCGAGGGTCACGACCCGCTCGACCGTGGCAACTCCAGGGTCTTCCCGCCAGAACTTGAGATCGTAGGAACGAATCACCAGGTGCACGGGGCCCGGCTGGTGGCCGTTTTGAAGGGGCGCGTGCAGCGCGCCGCTCACAGCCACACCGTTCACGACGACCGCGGGGAACGCGTTGACCTCGCCTACGAACCCGGCGACGAACTCGGTGGCCGGGGCGTCCAGGATCTCGGTAGGGGTGCCGCTCTGCTCAAGGGCTCCACGGTGAATGACGAGCACACGATCCGCCAAGGAGAACGCCTCATCTTGGTCGTGGGTCACAAAAATCGAGGTCACGCCGACTTCATCGTGAAGCCGCCGCAACCACTGTCGAAGCTCCTCACGGACCTTCGCGTCGACCGCGCCGAACGGCTCATCGAGCAAGAGCAACTTGGGCTCGGGGGCCAGGGCGCGCGCCAGGGCCACCCGCTGCCGCTGTCCACCCGAAAGCTGCGACGGGTATCGCTTGTCAAGCCCGGTGAGCCCGACGAGGTCGAGCAGCTCCCGGACCCGCCTTGCCGCGACGTCCTTGGGCACGCGGCGCACGTCGAGCCCAAAAGCTACATTGCGTTCAACGCTGAGATGTCGAAAAAGTGCATAGTGCTGGAAAACGAAGCCGATCGATCGCATCCGGGCGTGGACGTGCGTGGCCTCCTGATCGCCGAACCATATCGAGCCCGAATCGGGCGTCTCGAGCCCGGCGAGCATGCGAAGGATCGTGCTCTTGCCGCTCCCGGACGGACCCAACAGGGCGACCAAAGACCCGCTCTCGACTTCGAAGCTCACGTCGTTGACGGCGACGAATTCGCCAAAGCGCTTCGAAAGATGCTCCACGCGAATATTCATGGGCTTTTCCTGAATGCGGACTGGGCGTGTCTGCGCCGCTTGGCCCGCTCGAGAATCAAGAGGAGTGCCACACTCGCGATGGCCAGCACGGCGGCCATCCCGTAGGCGCCCGCGAGCTCGCGCTCCTCGATCGCATCGTGGATGAACGTGGTCGCGGTCTGGGTCTGGCCCGAGATGCTCCCACCGAGCACCAACACCGCGCCGAACTCTCCCAGGGTCCGCGCAATCGTCATGAGGAGCCCGTAGCCGAGGCCCAAACGAACGTTGGGCAGCGTCACACGCCAGAACGTTTGCCATGGTGAGGCGCCAAGCGTGACCGCGGCTTCCTCTTCGCTCGTGCCGATTTCGTCGAGGACGTACACGACCTCGCGGACGGTGTACGGCAACGTCACGAACAAGGTCGCGATCACGAGGCCCGGAAACGAGAACAGCACCTTGAGCCCGATGGTCTCGAGAGCCGGCGAGAAAGCGCCGTCTCGACCGACGAGCAATAGAAATCCGAGGCCAACCATCACCGGGGAAACGGCCAGGGGAAGATCGCAGAGCGCGCTCACGAGGTGTCGACCGACGAAACGATGCCGCACGATTGCGATTGCGCCGTACGTGCCAATCACGGCATTGATCCCCACGGCGACCACCACCAGGATGAACGACATCCGCAACGCAGCCAGCGCACCGGTCGCAAAGACCGCGGTGACTGCCCGCGCAACCCCGACCCGCGCCGTCTCGACCGCCAGAGCTCCAATCGGGCTCAGCAGAACCGTGGCGAAATAGACGAGAACGAACGCAGTCAGCGCCCATCGACCTACGGAGAGCCAGAGCCGCGATACCCGCCGGACGGTGCTCGGCAGAGGTGCCGCTCCCTCGTGGCGCAGTTCAACCCACTGCATGACGAGCTCCCGTGTAGGCCTCCGCGATTCGGGCGGCACCGTGCAGAGCCAGAGCAACCAAGAGCAGCACCGCGGAAACCGCCGCCGCTACTTTGGGGCTACCGCTCTCGATTTCGCCGAAGATGAACACCGGTCCCGTCAAGGTCTCGAAGGGAATATTGCCGGCGATCACGACGATGGAGCCGAACTCGCCGAGCGCCCGGCCCACCGATCGGATGCCGCCCGAAAGAGCGGCGGGCATGATCGCGGGAACGAATACCGTGCGGAAGGTCTTCCAAGGGCCTGCGCCGAGGACGATGGCGGCTTCTTCCTCCGCCGGATCGATTTCGGAAAGCACCGGCTCCACCGCGCGCACCACGAACGGAAACGTCACGAACATCAGGGCGAGGACGATGCCAGGTCGTGCGAAAGCGACCTCGACATCCATGATGCTCAGTTTTTCTCCCACCAGCGACGTCGGTCCATACAGGACGACCAGCATCACACCAGCGACGAGCGTCGGGATGGCAAGTGGCAGGTCGACCGCAGCCGTCAGCAAGGAACGCCCGGGAATCGGATAGCGTACAAGCACCCACGCCGCTGCCGTCCCGACCACCGTGTTGAAGAGGCCCACGAGAAGCCCGGTCCAAATGCTAAGCCCCAACGCAGAACGGGCGACAGGAGCCGTGACCCGTTCCCAGAACAAGCCGACGCCATCCGCCAGTCCGTAGTAGGCGATGCCGGCCAGCGGAACCGCGACGAGCAGGATGACGTAGACGACGATCGTCCAGCGGACGGCTCGCTCGGCTCGGTTCGGCCTGAGGGCGCTGCTAATCAGGCTCACCGGCGGTCCTTCCGACTTCCTTCGAGCGCCTGATCATAGACGCCCCCTTGGTCGAACAACAAGCGTTGCGCTTCGGCCCAGTCGCCGAGATCGCGGATTGTGAACAAGTCATCCACGGAAGCGAACTGCCCTTGCACCTCCGAAGCCACGCTTTGCACCACCGGGCGAAGGCCGTGTTTGGCGTAGGAACGTTGAGTATCGGGCGTCCACAGAAAGTCGAGGAACGCCTGTGCGACTTCTCGTGCTCCGTGATGCTCCACGTTCACATCCACGATGGCGACGGGATTTTCGATCAGAATCGTGGAGCTCGGGGCGACGTACTCGTAGCGTTTGCCTTCAGCCCGACCCACCAGAATCTCGTTCTCGTACGCGATCACGGCATCGCCGACACCGCGCTCGAAGGTCAGCATCGACTCGCGTGCGCCCTTGTCCATGATCCTGACGTTTCGCAGGATCGAGGCCAGCAAGTCGATGGCGGCGTTGCGATCGCCTGCAGGGACGCCGGCCTTTCCGCGGATCGCCGCACCGTAGATGGCCAGCACGTTCCATATCGCGCCGCCGCTCGTTCGGACATTGGGCGTCAGCACCTCGACGCCCGGGCGGGCAAGGTCCTGCCAGGTGTGGATGTTCTTGGGGTTGTTCTCGCGCACTCCGATGACGACGATCGAGTTCGTGACCATGCCCCCATACTCGCCCGCTTTCCAGTCGTGACGGATGAGGCCCGCCTCGCGAATCTTCTCGATGTCCGGCTCGAGAGACAGCGCTGCCACGTCCGCCTCGAAGCCGCCGATGATGGCTCGCGCCTGCGCGCCGCTGCCGAGGTACGACTCGCGAAACTCGACGTCCCGACCGGTGCGCTCGCGCCAGCGCGCGCGAAACGCCGGCAAGATGGAACGCCCGTACGCTTCACGCGGCGTGGTGTACGCGCCCAGCGTGATCGACTGTGCTCCCTTCGATGCGGACGCTTCCGGTACGGGGCGCTCGGCGGTGTTCTTGCGGCTCTCGCAAGCGGCCAGAAGCAAGGCCAAAAGCAACAATAGCCAGTGACTACGGGCAACCCGCAGAAGGGAAGGCAATGATTTCACGCCGCCGCGCTCTGCACGTGCTGTGCCACCTCCACCTTTTGCGTCAGTTCGCGCGGATTTTCAATGGTCGCGAGCCGATGGCGGTCGCCAGCCCCTTTGCATATGACGGAAAACCCGTGATCCGCACCCGGCCACCACATATCACGGAGGTTCGCTCTTGGCAGATCGGTGAGGCACGCCGAATGGCGCGAACCATTTCGCTGGTGGCATTTCCGGTGTCGAAACGCCCCGGTGACCTGAGGGTGCCCTAACGATGTGAAACGGCATGATGAGAGGTGACGACCCGTGAACATGGCGAACGGACGTAACGCCTGGCGTTCATTGAGGTTTCGGAGTGATTTCGACTGCTTGCACTGGCGCGCGGAAACTGGGCTTAGTGAACTCATAACCCGAAGGTCGTCGGTTCAAATCCGGCCCCCGCAACCCATAGCGTTGACCGCTCTTCAAGGCCCTCGGTTTGCACCGGGGGCTTTGTCGTTCCGCCAAAGAAAAGGGCGCCTCCGCGGACGGTCCAGCGGGCCCGGTAGCGCCCGTCTTCGAGGGGGTGGAGCTGAATGCCATCGTCGAGCAGATGTTTGAGCGCAACTCGCGCGTCCTTGGGGCTCTTGTCGAAGAGCGCGCCGAGGTCACGAATCCGCGCGACGACGTCCTCGGGTCGCGGGGCGTCGAAGGGCTCGAGCGCAGCACCGAGCTCTTGAAGGTGGCGCTCCTGTTTATCCGCGAGCGCCTCGAGCTCACGGATCTTCTCGAGGATGCTAGCCGGCGCCGTCCCGGTGCAGGCGAGGTCGACGAGGTTGTCGATCTTGGCTTGAGTCGCGGCGAGCGCCTTCTCGGCCTGGGTTCGCTCACCGGGAACGGTTCGCTGAGCGCGCGCGAGCTCGGCCTTCGAGGCCTCGATCAGATGCGCCACGACCTCGGGTCGGTCGAAGTATCGGAGCATGGCGGACGTGAACGCTTCTCGAAGAGCCTCTTCCATCACGGTGCGGGAGTTGTCGCAGCGGCCGCCGTTGCCGCGGCTCGCATCACATCGGTAGCGAGGCTTCTGCGTTTTTTCGATGACCATCGGGCCGCCGCAAACGCCGCAGCGAATGAGGGTGGACAGAGGGTAGACCCGCCGGGCGGTACTCGCTCCGCCCTCGCAGGCGTAAGCCGAGGGTCCCACGGTGGCATGCCGCTCCCGGGCTTCCTCGTTGATGGCCTGCACCCGAGACCAGGTCTCTTCGCCGACGATGCGGAGCTCGGGCAGCGCGACCTCGACAACCGGAGACTCGGCCGGCCGCACGACGCGCTTGCCCGTCGTGGGGCTCTTCTTCCAAGCGCGAGCGCCGAAGGTCCAGCGGCCGGCGTACTTCGAGTTCTGGAGCATCGAGCGGACTCCGGACATGGCCCACCCATCGCGCCGCTTTCGCGAATCCTTTTGTCGCCCGCGGGGCGGCTCGACCCCTTCGTCGTTGAGGATCTTGGCGATGTCCCGGTAGCTTCGTCCGGCTGCTCTCATCCGGAAGATGCGTTGAACGACCGCCGCTTGCGCCGCCACGATGAACGGGACTTTCCCCTGACCGTCTGGAGCCGTCGCCGACGTGTACCCGTAGGGCAGAGCGCCCGTCACCCGTCCGATCTGGGCCCGGTCTCGGAGACCCCGGGTCGTCTTATCCCCCAAGTCTTTGAGGTACTGTTCGCTCAAGATCGATTTCACGCCGTAGAGGAGGTCGCCTCCGTTGCCGAGCGTGTCGATGCCATCCGCGATTCCAATGAGCCGCACCCCCGAGAACGCGAACCGCTTCCGCATGGATGCGGAGTGCTCGATGTCTCGGGAGAGGCGCGAGAGGTCTTCCACGACGATGACGTCGACCTGCCCGGAGTCCACCGCCGCCATGAGCGAAATCAGCCCCGGCCGCTGATTCGTCGCTCCGCTGATGCCTTCGTCACGATAGGTGTGCTCGAGGGAGAGTCGGCCGCCCCGTGCCTGCACCCACTGCTCGAGACGCGCAATCTGCGCGGACGCGCTTGTCTCCGATTGCTTGTCTGAAGAGAAGCGGGCGTAGGCCCCGATTCTCAGTCCTGCGAGTTGCTGGTCCATCGCAGAGCGTATCCTATCGTTCCTTGATCAGACTTGCCACCGCTAATGCTTGCTACCAGGTCGCAGGCTCGACTGGTGGACGCCACCTTCCTACGATACCTATCCGCTCCGCTCTTGTGTAGACTGAGACGCGATGCTTCGATCGGAGGCGATTTGTGTTTCCTGCGCACCGCGCTTCACCCACAGACTGATCCTGTCCGGCGTAGTCGCATCGTCGCTCCTGCTTTCAGCCTGCGAGCAGGAGCTGACCGGCGACGAGGTCGACTGGGTCCCGATCCCCAAGGGCGGATTCTATATGGGCTGTTCACCCGGGGATGCCGATTGCGACAGGGGCAACTTGGGCTTCGACGAGACCCCGCGCCACTGGGTCGATATCGAAGCCTTCGAGATGACGCGCACCGAGATCACCCAATACCAATACGGGGCGGTGACCGGGGAAACGCCTTCCTATCATCCCCGGTGCGGCAACTGCCCTGTCGAGTACATGCCGAACCACTACGCCGACGCCAGCGTCTTCTGCGATGCGATCGGCGGACGCCTACCGAGCGAGGCCGAATGGGAATACGCCGCCCGCGCCGGCACCGAGACGCGCTTCCATTGCGGCGACGATGCGTCCTGTCTCGACGACATCGCGTGGTACCGCGACAACAGTCGGGTACAGGACGGTTCGTTGCGCCCTCATCCGGTGGGTCAGAAAGCGCCCAACGCCTTCGGCCTCCACGACATGGCGGGCAACCTGCAGGAGTGGACCATGGACTGTTCGCACGACGACTTCACGGGCGCGCCGATCGACGGGAGCGCGTGGATGACCGACGGCGACTGTTCACGCCACGTCTTCAGGGGCGGCAGCTACAACAGCGAGTACTGGGTTCAGCGTTCGTCGTGGCGCTACTGGGACCCATACGACACCCGCGGCATCGCCGACGGGTTCCGGTGCGCGAGGGACGTGAAGCCCTGATTCGGCATGCGCCCTAGCACGCTGCTGAGAATCGGTGTGTTTGGCGTCGCCGCGTCCGCTGGCGTAGCACTGCTACGTTCGCGAACATTTTATTGATCGGTGTTCGCAACTGGGATGGTGTGTCCTGGCTTTTCCGGAGCGGGATAACTGGACTCGCTGCCCTTCATGATGCGTTCTGTAGTTCGTACTCCACGGGCGAGAGCATGCCAAGTGACGAGTGCCGCCGCCATCGATTGTGGAAGATCTCGAGGTACTCGAAGATCGCGTTGGCGAGCTCGACTCGCGTCTTCCATCGCTGACGATCGAGAAGCTCGACCTGCATACGGCTCCAGAACGATTCGATCATCGCGTTGTCGTAGCAGTTCCCGACGGAACCCATCGAAGGCAGCAGGCCCGAGTCGACCGCGCGTTGGGTGAAGGCCCACGACGTGAACTGCGTTCCCTGGTCGCTGTGGATGACGGTCGTGCCGTCCTGAGGGTCACGCTGCTCGATCGCCATTCCCAAAGCGTTGGTGACCAGCGATGCCGCCGGCTGGCTATCGATCGACCAGCCGACGACGCGTCGGCTAAACGTATCGAGAACCACCGCACAGTACACCTTGCCCTCGCGAGTCCGGTGCTCGGTGATGTCGGTGACCCATAGCTGATCGCGGCCATCGCGATCGAACTGCCGACGAACACGGTCCTCCGCCGTGGCCACGTTCGGCACCCGTCGGTAGCGGGGCCGCCCCGTGATGCCTTGAAGGCCAGCTCGACGCATCAGCCGCCCCACGGCCTCTCTGCCGACGGAGATTCCGTGACCCAGTGTGAGCTCTGCATGCACTCGACGAATGCCGTAGATGCCTCGGGACTCCACATGCACGCGTAGGATGAGCTCGGTGAGCCAAGCATGGCGGAGCGACCTCGGTGAAGGGGGGCGATTCCGCCATTCGTAATACCCAGATGCCGAGACACCGAGCACTCGACATGCGACGTCGACGGGAAGACCCTCCGCGGCGATCATGGTCCGTCTGTGACTTTCAGTGCCAGCGAGTGACAGAAAGTGACAACGTTTGGTCAGAATGTGACTCAGCTTGTGCAGGCAAGGTGGAGTTTTGTTAAACAAAACTGCGAGCGCAGCGCGCGACGTCTTCGACGTTCGCCGCGTTGCACTTGACTGACGTGCTCAACGCCTTCGGCTTATTCGCACGCGCAAAGCGAGATCGTCGCTCGACAAGCGTCGAGTGCGGCTTACTATCTACGGGTGCGAGGGCTTCGACATTTCATTGGGGCGCGCGTAGGCGATGAGCACGTTGCACGCCTCCGCGTCCTTGCCGAAGCGTCTGGATTCACGCACGGCGAAATCCTGCGACGTGCGCTTCTGAGTGCGGAGATCCCCAGCGCGCGTGCACGGCAAGAGGTTCAAGATCTCCTAAGGATCCAACGGGAGCAGAACCGCCTTGGTGGCTTGCTCAAGAAGGCGCTGACTGAGCGTGAAGAGAAAGCGGAGCTTCGCCGCACCCTGGTCGAGGTGGAACGCAACGCAGCCGAGCTCCGGCGCGTCCTCGCGCACCTCGTCCGCTCCCGATGATCATCACTCCGAAACAACCCAGGGACGACAAGACGGTCTCCCGACTGTCCAGGTTGGTCCCGTACATGCTGCGAGGAAAGGGCGAGGAGCGATGCACCTGGTACATGGCCGGGAACCTGGAGGGCCTCGATGGAGCTACTGAAGTTGGCCGCTTCGGTGGACGATCAAGGGCTTGCCCAAACTTGCCTCGCTTCAGACATCGCGCACGGTCGGTCGCAACGACCCCGAACCGTCTTTCTTGTCACGGAGAGGATCATAAGCTCCTCGATTCAGAACACGCAGGCATGATAGGTCTGGGGGTAACTGGAGGGATCATGTTCCAGCGCCTCGTGATCTTCGCGTGCTGCGTGCTCATTCTCGCTTGTGAAAGCTCTGGAAACCAAGAGTTCGCACAAGATACGAAGGCAGATATCGCCTTCCACATCGAAAATGCCCTGCACGAACAGGTGGAGCCGGCAGTCAACCAAAAGTCAGAGATAGAGTCAGAGATCACGAGCATGGAATATCCGCAAGCGCACTCGTCGGAGGCGCTCCGGGCTCTGGAACCCACGCTGTTGACTGACAATGCGCCCGGAAAGTGGGAAAGCATGCGTTTGGTCGGTCAGTTCGGTGATGCGCAAGCGATCGAAGTTCTGCACGACATTGCGATGTTGGGTCTTACTTCGGGCTCCGCGAAGAAGGACGGGAACCGGTCAGGCGGTGCGCCCGACGAGCTGAACTCCGTGGAAGAAGAAGAGGAAATAGTCTCTCGTCTGCAAGCCGTCGGTTCGATCGGAGACATCGCGGCGCGCCGGCCTGATCTAAGTCAACTCGCGATCGATCGTTTGATGGAGATCGCGCACGCGAAACCGGAGTTTCGAGGAATGGTATCCACTCAACTTTTCGAGTTTTTGGGGCCCGCCGGTTACGCAGGTCTCGCGGATAGCTTCCCCGACTCGGGCCTAAGCTTCAGAGTTGCGCCTAGCCCAGAAGATCTGAGGGCAATGCTAAGCGACCCCCCGAGCGAGAGCGGAACGACGGAGGACGAGTAAACATGCGTACTTCATCAGTTTGCGCGGTTCTGGCGCTTGTTGGGCTTCTGGCCTTGGTTCCGGCTCGGGCCCTGGCGGACTCCGACGACACCCTCTGCGCTGCAATCCAGAGCAGCCCCGTGGATTGGCCCGTCGGCGATTACGCGCTTTCTACGTATGCTCATTTCGATTCGGTTTTCATCCAGCCGTGGTTTTGCAAGACTTCGGAGATCAACTATTTGCAACAGTATGGCCCCTTCGATACCAGCTGGGAATCTCTTGGTGGAACTAACTTTGAGGTCTGCGCGTATCACCCCGACGTGAACGGCCCATGGGCGTTTAGCGTGGCCACACCCATGGGCCGCATGTTCAACGCTCTTTCATTCATCGTCTTTGCCAATGCCGATGGAATCGGCCTCGATCGGACTCGCGACCGCCACGATTTCAACTACTACAATTCAATGACAAAATGGATGTCTGCCGCCGTATACCAATACGCCTTCCGGTTCAAAGGAATCTGCTACCGAAAGTGTAATCCTGTAGGCAGCGGCAGTTGTACGTATGCAACAACGTGGAACCGCATCCTGAACAATCATGACCGAACGGAATTCTACCAGACCGCTTACTATGAGCTAAACGCGATCCAACGTGCGGGGTTGATCGTGCATGAAACTCGCCACGCAGCCGGGAGAAGCCACGACGGAGAGAGCTGCTTGAACGGTTCATCTTGTGACGAGACCTGGACGAGCGCGGGGGCTAATACCTGGGAGATGCTTTGGTATGCGGCCTTCAAGTGGAGCTTGTCGGTCGACCAGCAAGCCTATCCAGACATCCGCAGTTCCATGGCCCGGGACCGTGCGGAGGCTGAGTTCGAGCGGGTAAAAACCTACAAATTCGATACCGAGCCGGAGTGGGAGCTATCTGACTTCATCTT
>JBAVOF010000588.1:0-4337 GCA_049691835.1 Polyangiales bacterium | reverse complement strand
ATCGTCGTCGACGGGACGAAGCTCGTCGATCGTCTAGGCACTCACACACCAGTTCCCGTCGAGGTCGTCGCGTTCGGCCTGGAGGCAACGCAGGCGGCGCTAGAATCGCTCGGAGCCTGCGCGCAGTTGCGGCTGTCGGCATCTGGCAAGCCCTTCGTGACCGACGGCGGCAACCGCATCGTCGACTGCAGCTTTGGTGCGATCGCCGATCCGGAAACGCTCGAAGAGCGACTCGGGCGCGTCGTGGGAGTCGTCGAAACTGGCCTCTTTATCCGGCGAGCGGATTCTGTCTTCGTCGCCGATGCGGAGGGCGTGCATCGCCTCGACAGCGCGCGCGTGCGTCGGGACGGCCCGCCCGTCCTGGTGATTATGGGAGTGTCTGGCTCGGGTAAGACGACAATCGCCAAGCAGCTGGCAGCGCGACTCGGCTGGCCCTTCGAGGAAGGCGACGCGCTCCATCCCGAGGCCCATCTTGCCAAGATGCATGCTGGGGTCCCCTTGACCGATGCGGACCGCCAACCCTGGCTGAAGGCGGTGGCGGCCTGGATCGATGGCCAACGCGCCAAACGTCAACCGGGGATCATCACCTGCTCGGCCCTGAAGCGTTCGTATCGCCAAGTCGTCATCGGGAACCGGACGAACGTCCGGTTGGTCTATCTTCGCGGCAGCCGAGCCCTCATCGCGGAACGACTGGCGGGACGGCATGATCATTTCATGCCTTCGAGCCTGCTGCAAAGCCAGCTCGACACCCTCGAGGAGCCGGGTGACGACGAGAATCCGTTAGTCATCGATGTCGACGCTCCCCCGGACCAGATCGCCGCGAAGATCATCGAGTCGGGAGACCAAGCTTCATATCGTGAGCCAGCGCCAATCCGAACCGAGTAATGTATCGGCTTCGGGCGGTCCCCAGCTACCTCGTTCATACGACGTGACCGGTCGACCGTCGGTCAACATCCGATCGACGATCCTCCACGCCTCCATGACTCCGTCTTGACGAGCGAACAAGCCTGGGTCGCCACGAAGCGCGTCACCGATCAGCCGATCGTACGGATCCCGGCCACGCGGCCGATCGTGCTCGAGATGTAGCTCAATCGGACGGCTCACCATCGCCGGCCCGGGTTTCTTGGCTTGCATCGATAAACTGATCCCGTCGTCGGGCTTGGTACGGAACGTCAATCGGTTCGGGCTCGGTCGACAGTCGGCGTCGGCGAAAAGTGGACGTGGAGGACGCGCGAATTCGACGACCGCCTCGGTTACGGTCGAAGCGAGACCCTTGCCCGCGCGAACGATCCAGGGGACTCCCGCCCAACGCCACGAATCGAGCTCCAGTCGCGTCGCGGCGAACGTCTCCGTGTCGGAGTCCGCGGCGACACCGGGCTCTTCACGGTATCCCGCGTACTGCCCGCGCACGACCGCATCGGGGGTCGGTGTCACGATTGCCTTCAGGGCTTTCGCCCGTTCATCGCGCAACGAATCCGGGTCGTCGGACACCGGCGGTTCCATGGCGAGCAAGGAGAGCACCTGTAAGAGATGGTTCTGAACGACATCTCGCACGGTGCCCACCTTGTCGTAAAACGAGCCCCGCCCCTCCACTCCAAACTCCTCGGACATGGTGATCTGTACGCCGCGCACGTAGTGGCGATTCCAAATCGGCTCCAAGATGGTGTTGGAAAAGCGGAAGATCATCAGGTTCTGGACGGCCTCCTTCCCGAGGAAGTGATCGATCCGGTACACCCGATCTTCAGCAAAATGAGCATGAACGATGTCGTTGAGCTCTCGGGCCGATTGTGCGTCGCGACCGAAAGGCTTCTCCAACACTAGACGCCCGCGACGGTTCAGACCGACCGAAGCTAAGCCCTCGACCACATCGTTGAATAGATCTGGGGGGATGGCCAGATAGGAGACGGCGCAGCTGCGACCGGATATTCGTTCGACAATGTCGCGGTACGTGTTCGGATCACGGTAGTTGCCGGACACATAGGAAAGGTTGGCGGCGAGCCGCCCGAAGACTTCCTCGTCGATTGGGCGGTCGGCCGCCTCCAACGCCGTTCGAGCCTGAAGACGCAAGGTCTCGTCATCCCAGACACGGGAGGCCACTCCGACGACCGGTATGTCGAGGCGATCGGCGGCCGTCAGATCATACAGGGCCGAGAACAGCTTTCTGCGCGCAAGATCGCCCGTGATTCCAAATAGTAGAAGTGCATCGGCATAGTTCGAATCGGTCATCTCGGGCCCGCCTTGTCGTGGAGCTGAGACTAACCGGGCTCCGTGCTTGGAGAAAGGTCCGGCGTCCAGACGCGCCAGGGACTGATCTGGGCCGCGGTCTGGCCGTAAGGCTGGCCCCTCTTGGCGCGGGGGGCGTTGCCTTCCTGTGCTCGGCGGCCCTGCCAGCCGTGCTATGAGAGGCCTCATGAGCTTGTGGCAGGCCTGTGTGGTGTTCATCGTGAGCGCGGCAGTGCTGGTGCGGGCCGCCTCTTCCCTGGCGGGACACGCAGACCAAATCGCGGAGCGCATGAAGCTGAGCCGGCTTTTCGTCGGCACGCTGATGCTCGCGATGGCGACCTCGCTCCCCGAGCTCGTCGCCGAGATCACCGCCGCTCGAGCCGGCGCACCTGATCTCGCGGTCGGTGATCTGCTTGGCTCATCGATGGCCAACATGGCCATCCTCGCCATCATCGACCTTCTCCATCGCGGCAAGGTTTGGCCTTCGGTCGAGCTCGGTCACGCGCGAGTAGCCGCTGTTGCCATCGCGCTCACCTCGATCGTTACGCTCACCATCCTCACGCGGTCGGACGTGCAGATCGGCTGGCTCGGTCTCACACCGATCCTGGTCACCATCCTCTACGTCCTGGCGGTTGCCTGGTTCCGCCGCATGCCGCTTCTGGCACGCCCGGGGCTCGAGGTACCGAAAATCCCGATGCAGAGGTCCACCGGATGGAGCCCGGAGGCCGCCGAGCGATCGCTGGCAAGTCTTTGGGGCCGCTTCGGGGCTTCTGCGTTGTTGATCTTGGCGAGCGCGCCGATCGTCACCCTCAGCGTGAAGGCGATCGCGGACGAAACCGGGATTGCGCAAACCTTCCTTGGCGCTGCCGTGTTGGGCATCACCACGTCTCTGCCCGAGCTCATCGCCTCGGTCGCCGCCGTTCGGATCGGCTCCTATGACATGGCGGTCGGCAATCTCTTCGGCAGCAATACGGGAAACATGACCATCCTTGTGTTCTCCGACATCGCTTACACCGGAGGCCCCATCCTCTCGGCGGTCTCACCGACGAACGCCGTGTCCGGAGTCGGCGCCATCCTGCTCATGGCGATCGCGGTGGCTGCCATCGTGGGCGAATCTGAACAGACCCGCATCCGGAAGCTCGAGCCGGATGCGATCGTCCTGCTGATCGCCTACGTCACCACGATGACCATCATCGGGTTCTACGGCTGAGAGCGGGCGCGCAGCGCGGATTGGGCCGCGGAGAGCCGGGCGATGGGAACGCGGTACGGCGAGCAGCTCACGTAGTCGAGCCCGAGACGATCACAGATCGCGATCGACGCCGGGTCGCCACCGTGCTCACCGCAAACACCCGTCTCGATGTCCGGGCGCGTCGTGCGCGCCTTGGTGACGGCCAAGTGCATGAGCTGGGCGACACCGTCCTCATCGAGCGTGGCAAACGGGTTCGCGGGCAGGATCCCGTCCGCGAGGTAACGCATGAGGAAACCCGACTCGGCGTCGTCACGGCTCATGGCGAACGTGGTCTGGGTCAGGTCGTTGGTTCCGAACGAGAGAAACTCGGCATACTCCGCGATTTGGTCGGCGGTGAGGGCAGCGCGTGGGACTTCGACCATCGTGCCGAACTGGTAGCTCACCTCGATGCCCTGCTCTTCCATGACCGCGCGGGCTTCGGCTTCGAGTACCTCGCGCTGTCGGCGGAGCTCGTTCACGTGACTGGTCAGGGGGATCATGATCTCGGGGATCGGCTTGCAGCCCTCGCGGGTGACCTCGCACGCGGCTTCGAAGACCGCCCTCACCTGCATGCGAGTGAGCTCGGGAATCAGGATCCCCAGCCGAACACCGCGCAATCCCAGCATGGGGTTCGACTCTCGAAGTGCTCCGACCTTATCAAGCATCTCCTTTGTTTCCGAGAGCTTGGCCGTGATTCCCTCGACCTCTTCGAGGTTGCGGGCGCCCGTGATCCGAATCTGAAGGTCCGTAAGCTCCCGGCTCAGCTCCTCGAAGCTTGGAAGGAACTCATGCAGGGGCGGATCGATCAGCCGGATAATCACCGGGAGGCCGTCCATCGCCCGAAACAGCCCGGCGAAGTCCGAGCGCTGAAAGGGCAACAGCGCGT
>JBAVOF010000587.1:0-3550 GCA_049691835.1 Polyangiales bacterium | reverse complement strand
ATCTGCGACGATCTCGCCCTCGAGCGCCCGGTCGTCGCTGCGCACTCGATGGGTGTTCAAGTCGCGCTCGAGTACCAGAGGCAGAACCCGGGTGGTGTTGCTGCGTTGATCCTGATGTGCGGAACGTTCGGCCACATCACCAGCACCTTTCATGGAACCGATCTCCTCGACCAAGTCCTGCCTGGTCTGATCCGAGGTGCGCGCGCTTTCCCCAACGTGGCGCGCGCGGTCTGGGGACGTGTCCCTGCAGCCATGGCGTTTCGCGTGGCGTGCGCGGGCCGAGAGCTCGACCGTGAGCGAATCCAAGAGGAAGATTTTCAACGCTACTGGGAGCATGCCTCCTTGATGGATCCCGACGTGTTTCTGCGCATGCTGCAGTACGCGGGCCGGCACGATGCGCGCGCCCACCTCCCCCACGTCGATGTTCCCACCTTGGTCATCGCTGCCGAACGCGACACCTTCACACCCATGGTGCTTGCGGAGGAGATGGCGGCGGCGATCCCCGATGCGGAGTTGGAGGTGGTGGAAGAGGCGAGTCACGCGGCACCGGTGGAGCAACCCGATCGTATCGCCGAGCGCATCGAGGAGTTCCTGTCCTCACGATTGGGGCTCGATCCGGCGCCCCCTTAGTACTCGGCCCGAAAGAGTTGCTGTCCCATCAAGACGTAGGTGCCCTGAGGCACATACGACTCGTTCGAGACCCGAACGAAGGTGCCGTTCGAGCTGCCAACGTCGGTGAGAAACACGTGCCCAACTTCGGAGTTGATGCGACAGTGCAAACCGGACACGTAGCCGTCCTCGGGGAACACCACATCGCCACGCTCGCGGCCCAGGTGTATCCCCTGGGGAGAAATCGGATAGCTATTGCCCGTGGTCTCGCGGCCGATTACGAGCGAGATGCGGCCCAAGAACCCACGGTGCGGGCTCCCCATGTATTGCGTGCCGTCGGCGGCTGGTTCGCGCGCGACTGGAGCGTCGAACCTCAGGATCTCCTGCCCGACGCGGAAAACGCTCCCATCGAAGAGCTCGATAGGGACGTCAGGTTCGATGCGAATGTAGACCCCATTGAGGCTTTCCAAGTCTTTGACGACGAGCTGGTCGTCCTCGAATCGAAACTCCGCATGCTCAGGCGAGAGATAGGCATCGTTGGCGAAAATGCCGCCGGTGCTGCGCCCGATCAGGGTGCGGCCTCCAGACAAGAGGAACGCTTCCCCCTCGGAGCCATCCGGCTCGATGAGCACGAGTCGTGCACGGGCTGCGGCCGACTGTGGCGCCTCGGCGACCGCGGGCGCGGAAACCCGTTCTGCGGGCGCATCAGCCCGCCCTGGCTTACCGCTCGATGCCCGCGCGTGAAGGTCCTCCCCGCAAACGTGGCAGAAACGGAAATTGTCTGGAACCTGCGAACCGCAGTGCGGGCACGGCGAAGTCTCATCACGTAGCGGCGCGAGCTCGGGCGGGAGGGGATCGGCGACATGGACGGGATCTGAACGTTTGGCATGGACCGGCGCGGGATCCTCCATCTCGAGCTGCCGTGCGGACGCCAGCGCCTCGGCGCGCACAGCTTGGCCCCTCGGCGCATGGGTCGTTCGATCCGGCGACGGCGTCCCGCCAGGCGGAGTCGGGATCGAAACCGACCGGGGCTTCGACGAATGGCGCGGGAGCTCCGCACCGCAACCGAGACAGAACTTGTAATGGTCCTGGTTGTCCTTATTGCATCGGGAGCAGACAATCACGCGGTCACCTCCACTCGGAGCAGGTTCCTACCCAAGAACAAATAGTCGCCGTGGCTGAGCTCCCGTTCGCCCCGAATGCGAACATAGGTGCCGTTTTGGGAGCTCTCGTCGAGCAGCTCGAGGGTTTCTCCGGACATTTCGACGCGGGCGTGCCTGGGAGACATGTGGACGTCGTCCGGAAAATTGATATCGCAATCCTCGCGGCCAATCTGAACGGATTGATCGCGGGCGCAGCAGACGATCCCGTCCATCCCTCCCTCGAGCACCTGTGTGATACGAAACGCGCTCGGACGCCGTGGCGACGAATAGAAGTGGGTCTGATCCGCCTCGGGGCCAGAGGTGTCCCTGGGCGTCGCGTCCACCCGGAAGACCTGCTCTCCGCACATGAAATGGTCGCCGATTTGAACCGGCGACGCCCCGCGAATCCGAATGTAGACTCCGTTCAAGCTGCCCTGGTCCCGGACGACGAGCTTCTCGCCGCGGTAGAGAAAATTCGCGTGTGCAGGGCTTAGCCAGTTGTCGCTGGGGAACGGGATCTGATCAGCTTCTCGGCCGGCGACGTGCTCGGTCGCCTGCAGCAAGTAGCTGAGTCCCTCGCCCATGGCCTCGTCCCCGCGGACGACGATGAGACGGGCCTTCCCCGGCATCTGCAACGCACCGAAAAACCGGGTGTGCAGCGTCTGCGCTTCGGCCGGCACGCCTGCGCCACAGGCGCCGCAAAACTTGTGTCCCGAAGGCACCGCACTGGCGCACTCGGTGCAGACGTAATTGCGAGCTTGCTCCATGCGTCGTTCCCCCTTGGCCCTACCCCGATGGTGGCAAACCTACCGGCAGTTGTAGGCCATCGAATCACCCCGAGTCAATCGCTGCGCGGTAGAGCATTTTCCAAGCTCCACGCACCTTTGCTTGTCCCGGCGCTGCGACTACCCTCTCGGCGATGGAGCTCCTCGCAGGTGCGTTGCTGGAACGGCCGCCCGGGCCAAAGTACACGTCCGGGCTTCGTTTTGCGGAGCTGGCCTTCAAGGCTCCTCTCCCCAAACCGGGGACGCTTGCGAAGTGGCGACAGAAGCTCCCGGACGGCTTCGAGCTCGCGCTTCGCGCGCCCGATGAGTGCTGGCAATCTCCAGGTGGGCCGCTGCGACCGTGCCCTGAGCTCGACGCCGCTCTGACCTGGCTTGCGGAGGCCGCGGATGCACTGCGGGCCTCGCTGATCGTGATCGCAACGACGGCCGCTGTGACGACGGGCGCCCGGGACCGAGAACGACTCCGCGAGTACTTCTCCCGAGTTCCCCGGACCGAGGGCCGGCTCGTCGTCTGGAAGCCGACCGGCCTCTGGGAGCCGGAAACCGTTCAAGCGATGTCAGGCACGCTCTCGGTGCTCGGCGGTTTCGATGCGGTCGACGACCCGGCGCCCAGCACCGAGGTGGTGTACGCGTCCTTGCGCGCAGAAGGACTTCGACGCTCGTTTTCGCACGCCCAACTGCTCGACGTGCTGGACAAGCTGCAGAGCTCGAACGCAGCGCGCGCCTTCGTCACGATCGAATCGGGACAGTCCCTTCGAGAAGCACGATTGCTTCAAGCCTTGTCCGAAGGGCGCGAGTGAGCGCGTGGGATGCGAAGATCGCGCGAATTGATCAGCCCGAGCCTGGGCTCCTCATTCTTTCCATTCGAGCCGAGGGCGGCAGCGAGGCGCTCGTCCTCGTCACCCTGCCAGGTGCACTTGGGCTGGGTGCGGTGGAGCAACGGCCGCGCGGCGCTACGGCAAGCCCGGCGGTGTCTCAGCTCCGCCGGCACCTCGATGGGGCGCGTGTCAGCTC
>JBAVOF010000586.1:0-3123 GCA_049691835.1 Polyangiales bacterium | reverse complement strand
AAGGAGACGAAGCTATCCAACGCCTGTCGCTACTGGGCTAGGGACTGCCTTCTCGGTCTTGGCAAGTACGAGGAATATCTAGAGCGCACCGCGCCGCAATCGCTCACCCGAAGCAGTGGGCATCGTGCAAACCTTCGTCTCAACTTA
Source organism: Polyangiales bacterium (assembly GCA_049691835.1). Lineage (GTDB taxonomy): Bacteria > Myxococcota_A > Polyangia > Polyangiales > Houyiibacteriaceae > SG8-38. The sequence continues at coordinate 2,976 of JBAVOF010000586.1, read as the reverse complement.
CAGCATCACCTCGGGCTTTCGGCGGACCCGGTTGACATCTTGACGATGATGTCGCCTCGCAACAGCAAGATCATCTGCGAACACCACGCGGGGTACCGCGATTGCGTTGTCAGGGTCTTCGACGACTACGAGAAGGAGAACGGAAGCTGGTACGAACTCTTGCTGCGAATTCATTACGAAGACAACGAACCGTTCACGCACCGGCAGCCACTCTTTAATGGTGTTCCCTTCACATTCCCCCGTCCGCCGAAGCTACCGCTCGAGATGCGGACCTACTACTCGGAGGAAGGCGGCGCGTTGGTAGAGCAACTAGCGAAAGACGCCGAGAACCTGCTTCGGACTGAACTCGGCGTACCGCTGATCGGCGAAGGATGGGTGTCGGAGACGGCGCTCTACAAGCGACTCACCGAAGAGTTTCCGGAGACTCCCGTGATCCAGCACGGCAGCCCGCCGTGGCTTGGACGGCAACACCTCGACATCTGGTTTCCCGACTGGCGGCTCGCCGTCGAGTATCACGGCAAACAGCACTTCGAGCCCGTCGAGTTTTTCGGCGGTGAAGAGGCTCTTGCGAAAACGCGCGAACGAGACGAGCGGAAGGCGGGTCTATGTCGCGAGCATCGCGTGACGCTTTTCGTCGTCACGGAAGAAGACGACGTCGAGCACCTCATTCAGAGCATCCACGAGCACCACCGGAGCCTCCGCAAGCGTACGCGAGCCCCAGGCTAGGCGGGGACGTCGGTGTCACGCATCGCCCGCTGAAGGTCGCGCAAGTCGATGGCGACTACTTCGAGGAAGTGACGTAGACACCTACGGCTGCACCTCAGACGCGCCGAGGTCCCAGATCAGCCCCCGTCCGACCTTTCGCTTGGTGCGTGACTGAGCGTAGTAAACACAAAGGCCCTGTCGGCGCAGTTCCTCACGCGACATAACGAGCTAGTACCGCGAAATTGGGCTCTTGTCTTGAGCCCGATGGGCTAAGAGAGCGGAGAGCGCCAGGATCCAGACAGCGAGCCATCTCGAATTCATTCGCGGAACTTAGCAGCTTGCGCCACGACTCGAAACAGCCGCAAGGTCTAGTAGGGACCAGTCTCGCCGAACACGCCGCAGGTCTTGTCGGCGTCCATCCTGCAACACCTCGTGTAGTGACCCTGGCCGACGCAGGTATCGTAGACATCTTGGCAAGACGCGGCCAGGTCCTCGCGTCCATGCATAGCCCGAGCGTGCAGACCTGGTACGAGTCGCCACCGATACCACCGGTGTCACCACTGCCGGCGTTTCCAGCGATACCGTCGCCGATTTGCACGCTCTCTCGAAGCTTGCTTGCTCGACGTTCAGGACTAGAGAAGGGGGGGTGCAAGAGCCGGTCCGCATCGTTGGGAGCTATCTTTCTCCGTATGTACGCAAGGCGTTGGTCGTCTTGGACCTCAAGGGGATTGCCTATGAGATCGATCCAATCATTCCCTTCATGGGCGATGATCGATTCTCGCAGATCAGCCCGGTCCGCAGAGTGCCCGTTCTGATGGACGATCGCGTGACGCTCGCCGACTCCTCGGTGATCTGCCAGTACCTGGAAGACCGTTACCCCGTTCCGCCTCTCTACCCGAAAGACGTTGCAGAGCGCGCTCAGGCTCGATGGCTCGAGGAATACGCCGACACGCGGATGGGGGACGTGTTCATCTGGCGTCTTTTCAACGCCGTCGCGATCAATCCCTACGTTTGGGGGACCAAGACCGATCCACGAGAGTTGGAAAGGATTCGTCTCGAAGAGATGCCCCTCGTGTTCGACTATCTGGAATCCCAGCTTCCTTCGAGCGGGTACGTGTTCGGAGATCTCTCGATCGCCGATGTCTCGATCGCATCCTTTTTTCGCAATGTCGCGTTTTCCCGCTACGCGTTGGATGCGGTACGGTGGCCGCTGACGGCGGCATTCGTGGAGCGAGTGCTCGAGCTCGAAAGTTTTCGGAAGCTCATGCCCTTCGAAGAAAGACTCATCCGCACGCCCATTGCCCAACACCGCGAGGTCTTGTCTGCCATGGGGGCGCCGTTGATGGCCGACACTTACGGCACGCTCGAGCCCCGCCCTGGCATCCTGCCGATCTGAGCGACGAGCTCGGCACGGATGACGTCGAGGCCCTGTTGCAGCCAGCGCTTGAAGAGCCAAACGATCGGAATGGCGAGCGGATAGGCGAGAGGGGACGTCAGGCCGAACGTATAGGTCCAGACGATGCGCGTGCCGCCTTCCGTTTCGATGAAGTCCCGGTTTCCGGTGCCACTCCGAACGAGCAAGGAGAACGGAAACTTGGCGCCGCCCGTCCAGCGATAGTTGTGCCGGACGGGAGGGTCATACTCGAGGATGACTTCCTCGAGCACCGTGCCATCGGTCATGAAGACCCGCCGCTTCGCGTCCTTCGCGAGCATTTGCCCGTCGTGCTTCTCGACTTTGGTGATGCCCGCGAACGGCCCACGGGAGTGCAAGGTTTGCCGTATCCCTGAGTGCCGCACGCCTCAGCGTAAGCGCTCCGCCGCGGAGATTGACATCGCCGGTGCCAAGCGCGCCATCCGACTCGGCGATTGACTCTCCAGAATCCACCGTCATCCCTCCGGAGAAGTCGCTTCGCCCATTCAAGCCGAGGCGACCGTCTCCGTCCAGGGCAAACCAAAGCGTACCGATTCCGACCCCACCAGGTTTTGCGTCCGCGTAGGGCGAGATCGCGGGCAACGAGTACTGGTCTTGCTGGTTCTTTCGCGCGTCAGGATCGAAGTGCGCCACGGAGCTCGAATCGATGATCGGAACCGCGATCACCTTGACCGCCTGGTCGGAAAGAGTGCCCTTTCCGTCATAGTCAGGGGTGTTGGGATCCACGATCGACGGTGGGCCCATCACGATGAAAGTGTGCTCTGTGTCCTTGGTCTTTATCAGGCTTGCGTCTGCTGATAGTCGATATAAACGCAATGCCGATCAGTTAGGGATGGAAG
>JBAVOF010000585.1:0-9198 GCA_049691835.1 Polyangiales bacterium | reverse complement strand
CTTGCCCTACTCGCCTGTGTCGCAAGCGCCCTATGCGGACAGTAAGATCGCCGCAGAGAAGCTCGTCCTCGCCGAGAACGCAAAGGGTGGCATGGCGACCTGCGCTCTTCGGCCTCATGTGGTCTTTGGTCCGGGCGACAATCGCTTCATGCCGACGCTCTTAGAAAAGGGTCGGAAAGGGCGGCTCCGCTTTCAGGTCGGCCGTGGCATTTGGCTGTCCGACTATACCTATGTGAGCAACCTGACCGATGCCGTGCTGCTCGCCGACCAGGCGCTCGCCAAAGACGGTGTGAATAGCATCGCAGCTGGCCAAGCCTACTTCATCACCAACGGCGAACCGATGCCGTTCTGGGATTTCGTTCGCAAGGTCGCTGCACGATTGGGTTTCCCCCCAATCAAGTATCGCGCGCCGAAGTCACTCGTCTATGCGATCGCCGCGTTCAAAGAGGGGATCGACACGATCAAGGGCGGCACACTCAACGCAGAGGACGGACTGACGCGCTTCGCCATCCGTTACATGTGCACGCACCACTATTTCAGCATCGACAAGGCGCGCCGCGAGCTCGGGTACGAGCCGTCCGTTTCGATCGACGAGGGCATCGAGCGCACCTGCCAGCACTTGGAAGCCATTGGCGCGGTCTAGACTGGTGGTGTCACGGGTGGTACGTATCGGCAACCGCGACAGTTGATTACAAGCGGCGTATTGCTCGGGTCCATGAACGCCCCGGCGATTCTCGACCGGAATCGCGGGCCATCGAAGGGGTGATGCTCAGGGCCCTGGCAGGACCCCGGGCTTGCCGCCCCCAGGCGACCTGATAAAGAGGCACGCGTTCAGGGGCCTTCGGACCGGTTCTGTGTGAACGAGTTGAATGTCTAACCAAATCGTCATCCTTCTCGCGGCATGCGGCGTCCTCGTCGTCTTGGGGGTGCTCGAGTACATTCTGCATCGCAGGCGGCTCGCGCGGATTCCAATTCGCATTCACGTCAACGGCACGCGAGGCAAGACGAGTGTGACGCGCTTGATCGCCGCCGGGCTGCGTGAATCCGGGATTCGTACGGTGGCCAAGACCACCGGTACGGTTCCTCGATTCATCTTGCCCAACGGACGGGAAGTGCCCGTGTACCGTCCCGGTGGAGCGAACATCATCGAGCAGAAGCAGGCGGTCACCATGGCTGCGGCCCAGCGGGCGCAGGCGCTCGTGGTGGAGTGCATGGCGCTTCAACCGCATCTGCAGTGGCTTTCAGAGTGGAAGCTCGTCCGCGCGACACATGGTGTCATCACCAACGCTCGTCCCGATCACCTCGACGTCATGGGCCCCACGGAGGAGGACGTTGCCCACGCGCTTGCGGCAACTGTTCCCGTAGGCGGCGTGTTCATAACGGCCGAGCGGAAGCACCGGGAGTTCTTTCAACAGGTTGCCGAGGATCGAGGCTCGCGGTTCCACGCGGCCGAGGACATCAGCCATCCCGTCACGCCAGAGCAAGTCGCGGCGTTTCCGTATCTCGAGCATCAGGAAAACATCGAGCTCGCGCTCGCCGTGTGCGAGGACCTGGGCATCGACAACGAAACGGCGCTCCGCGGCATGTGGAGGGCAAAGCCCGATCCCGGCGCGATGACCGAAGCCGAGGTCGAATTCTTCGGACGCCACATCGTGTTCGTCAATGGGTTCGCTGCGAACGACCCCATTTCGACCCAGTACATCTGGGAGCAGTCGCTGCGCCGGCACCCCGACTTGGAGAGGCGCATCGCCGTGTTCAACTGCCGGGCGGACCGCGCAGATCGCTCGGAGCAACTCGCCGAATCGTACGCCAGCTGGACCCAGGCGGACGAAGTGGTGCTCTTGGGCACCGGACAGTACATCTTTGCCCGCACCGCCGTGAAGTGTGGCCTCGATCCAACGCGGTTGGTTTTCGTCGACCGGACCCACCCGGCCGACATTTTCGAGATTCTGTTGGGCCTTGCCGACTCGTCAGCCCTCATCATGGGGCTGGGAAACATCGCCGGGTCGGGGTTGGCATTGACGGAGTACTTTGCCAACCGGGGGAAGGAACATGCCAGAGATTGAGTTGTTGACCCTGTCGATTGGGCTTGGCCTTACGGCCAGCCTGCTCTATGGCGAGCTGTTCGGCCTTGCCGCCGGTGGCATGGTCGTCCCGGGCTACGTCGCTCTTTATGCCGACAAACCGATCGATTTGGGGCTCACGCTGCTAGCGGCGCTGATAACGTTCGGCTTTCTGAAAGGGGTTTCGCAGGTCGCGATAGTCTACGGACGTCGGCGAACCGCGCTCACCATCCTCGTCGGGTATCTGGTCGGGCTGGTGTTCCGGGTTTGGCTGGACAGCCCGGCCTCGCCGTTTGCGGAAGGCGCCATCATCGGCTTCATCATCCCGGGCCTCATCGCGATTTGGTATCAGCGCCAAGGCGTGTTGGAGACCACGCTCAGCCTTCTCACCGCGGCCATCATCGTGCGCATGATCCTGGTCGTGTTCATCGGGGACGTGGCGATATGAGAGGGATGTATTGGAAGCCCGAAGGGGCGTCCCAGGTTCAGCGCGCCCTGGTCGCCGCGCTTGCGGTAATCGGCTTGGTTGCCGTCGAAGTGCTCCCGGTCGAAGAGCGGCAGCCGTACTTTGCCGAGAAGATGCTCGCCGCCCGCAAGGCGCAAGAGGCTCTCGATGTCCTGCACGACGCTTCGGAGTCGAAAGGCATCCCCCTGCGCCCCAAGACCGACCCATCCGGCTCACGAATCATCGGAGAGGTGCTCTCGCCCATCACAAGTGGAAGCGGCAGCCTCGTGTCGAAGCAGACCTCGGCGAACCCCAACTTTGCCGCCGTCGTGGTGCAATGGCTCAAAGATCTCGGGATAAAGAGCGGAGATGTGGTCGCGGTCGGGCTGTCCGGCTCCTTTCCGGCCATGAACGTTGCGGTCTACGCGGCGCTCGATGAGCTCGGTGTCGAGCCGATCATCATCTCGAGCACGGCTGCGTCCCAATGGGGAGCCAACGATCCTAACTTCACCTGGCTCGACATGGAGGCCCAGCTTCGCAAGAGCGACGTGTTCCCGTTCAAGTCGGTCGCGGCGTCGTTGGGAGGCGTCGGAGACGATGCGATCGGCTTGACCAAGCAGGGCCGTCGCTTGCTCGAACGTGCTATCGAGCGAAACCGCATCCCCGCGTTGACGGAGATCGAGCCGCAAGAGCAGCCAAGCGATGGCGCCGAAGAAAACGCTGAAGAGCGCACGCCGGTGCTGGGGCTCATCGATCAAGATCGCGTACGCGAGCGCATGCACGTGTACTACGAAGCGGCCGGGGATCGCCCGATCAAGGCCTACATCAACGTCGGCGGCGGAACCGTGTCCGTCGGCACCAAGGTGGGTAAGAACAAGTTCGTGCCCGGGATCAACTCACGGCCGCCAAAGGGCATGAAGGACCTGCCGCCGTCGGTGATAGGCGCCTTCCTCGAGACCGGCGTTCCGGGCATCCATGTGACCCGTATCATCGACATCGCCGAGGAGTTCGGCCTCGAGATCGCGCCGCACGTGATGCCAGAGGTCGGAAGCGGAGACGTCTTCCAGAAACGCCAACCGAACCGATGGCTTGCGGGAATCGTCCTGTCCCTCATTCTCTTGTCCTTGTTCGTGATCGCGCGGGCCCCCTGGGGCACCCGCATGCTTCGCACGACGATCCCTGCCGACAGCATCGCGCCGCCTCCCCGTCTTTCGGGTCCACCAGCGCCCCCTGCGGACAGGGGAGATGCCAGCGCGTCAGCGTCCAATCCTCCCTAGGATTGATGACTTTGGCCCGCGTGCTATTCGAGGAAAGCTTGGAGGGCTTCATGCTTCGCAATTCGTCCTTGGTTCTGCTGTTGGTCTGCTCGTTCGTCGGCCTGAGCTGCAGCAGCCCGGTCGCGCAAACCGGCAAGGTCCAGGTCGAGGTCGACCCGGAGACCGACTTCACTCAGTTCGAGACCTTCAGCGTCGTGACGTCGGATGTCGTCCCGCCGGAGGATTTCCCGGAGCTCGGCGATGAACAGGTAGAGTTCAACGACATGGTCAACGAGCTCATCATCGAGGCCATGCAGAACGAGCCCGTTTGCCTCAGCTTCATCCCACCCGATGAGGTGACCGAAGCGAACAAGCCCGATCTTTTCGCTGCTAATGGACTGGGCAGAAGCACGGACGGCGGCTACTACTACGAGTGTCAGGGCGCCTGGTGGTGGGGCTACTGGGGCTGGTATTGGGATCCGTGCGCGGCTTGGTATCCGGTCTACGTCGAGTATGAGGTGGGCAGCCTTCTCATCCCCGTCGGGCCGCCTCCCGCCGTAGGGGAGGATCCGACGCCGGTCTTTGCCGGTCTCGCGCAGTCGGTCCTCGGGACGGGCACCGATCTGGAGACGAAGGTCGACAATGCCGTGCAGCAGATCTTCGCCCAGTGGCCAGACAAGCGCACTTGTCCGTCGAACTAGCGCCGCTGCTTGCGCCGCGGTGGCATGCCTGAGTCTGCGCGCCCGCGTCTCGTGAGGCTCGGCGGGAACACGTACGCTCCCAGATGATCGAGCGGATCCAGGACCTCACCGTTCTGGAACAGACCGAAGTGCAGATGGGGGGCCGAATCTCTGATCCCGGTTCGGCCCACCTCGCCAAGGCGCTGCCCGGCTTGAACCTGGTCCCCGACTTTCACGTCGTAGCTCCCGAGGTGGGCGTAGAGCGAGACCACGCCGTGGCCGTGGTCGACCTCCACGAACAAGCCACGCGGTCCCATGTGCTTTTCGTGAACGATCACTGCCCCCCAGGGCTCGAGGGGAATGTGAGCGCGCCGCTCCCAGTCCACGCCCGCGAACGTCACCGTCCCTGCGGCGACCGAGCGCACAGGCTCTCCGAGCTCCGAGGCGAAGTCGATGCCCCGATGTAGTCGTCGCCCTTGGTCACGCGGTTCGCCCAGCCCGCTCGTGGCGATTCGCGGATAACCATCGAGTGGGCTGCCGAACGAAATCCCGCCTAGTCCCCGCCCGCCTCGCGTCAGCAATGCGTGGCTGTTCAGCAAGCGGCGCCGGGCGGTCAGAATTCGGTCTTCCGGGCCCGCGTCGCCGACGCGATCGCCCCAGACGAAGTGTGACACCGGGTGGCGGTGAGGCGCGGAATCAAATGCCCGGTCGATCTCTGGGCACTGTTGCCCGAAGACGCTCAACAGGGCCGCTGCGAAATAGAGGTTTGCCTCTGATCGCCTAAGCACTGCGCGGCGAAACGGGAACGCGCTCACGTCGAGCTCTTTGCGAGCCCAACCCTGATCGGTCCAGACGCCGAACTGGTAAACGCCGTTTCGAATGTTGCGCGCGTGCATTCCGAGGTTGATCAAGGTGAGGCCCGTGCCATAGCTATTGTCGATTTCGGCGCGGCAGTTGCTCTGCGTGTACACGAGGGCCGCCAACAACCAGGGGTCGACTGCGAACTCCAGGCTGTATCGAACGATCGCGTCAGCATAGCGCTCGAGCAGGTCGGCGCCTGCGGAGGGAGCGCACAGGGCAGCCATCGCTCTCGCGAGCTCGGCCGGCGTGACGTCGGCCGGCGATGCCGGTTCGTCGGGCCAGTACGACAAGTCGATCAGTCCGCCTCCACGCGGGCGCAGACCAAGCCGCCGCAGCTCTTGCGCGGTGAGGGGGTCCGTCGAACCTTCCGCTCGAATCTCACTGTCGGGCCGGAGCTCGAGTGAGTCCTTCACCACCACACCCGTTCGAACCCGTCTGGCCCATGGTGCGCTTTGCGCGTGGCCGGGCCGTAGGCTGGCGGTGAACGCGACGACGAAAACCACGGTCAAGAAGCTGATGAGGACTCTCAAGCGACGCTCCGAAGCTTTCAGGATGCAGTCACTGAATGCACCGTCCAACTTAATGCCGCAAGTGCGCTGACTATTTCGTGTCTTCGCAGGTTTTTGCGACCTCGCGTCATGTCCGCTAGGGTGCCCGTCGGGCCATGCGGCGAATCGCGGGATGAGCAGCCACGTAGTGACAGACAATTTGAGGGAGCGCCTCGCATCGCTTGCCAACCGTCAGGAGCTTTTCGCTCGGCGGCAGTACGAGCCTGTGATCTCTACCCAGGCGCTCGGCTCATCCACATCCACGTGGTTCGGCGTCGGTGTTGCCGCCGACGATGCGAGCTGCGGTCTTCCCGTCGACGTTTTGATCCTGCTCTTCGCACAAGAGATGGTTCGACGAGAGCTCGGCCTCGCCAAGAGCTCCATCCTCATCGCTGACAGCAATGCATGCAACGCAGGGGTGCCCCGGTTGGACGTACACCGGGCTGCATCGATGGCACAGGCGCCATTGGAAGCCCTCGTCGAGCGGTTTGGCTTTCCCGTCGACATCCGGCGCTCGTCGTCCTTGGCCCCCGTCTCGGAGGTGGAGCGCCAACAAGAGGCGCTCGAAATCGACAACGGCTACGTGGCTCAGCAGCTCGTTCAAACCGAGATCATGCGCAGTCGTGGGGCTGCGATAAAAATCGGTTGGGCTTTGTCGGCGTGTACCTACGACGAAACGTACTTCGATCGCCTCTACCGGAATCGATTCGGCGACCAGGCCACGTTCATCTACACGGTAGGCGGTCGCACGTTGAACCCGCAACGCCCACGCGCATGCCCCTACCTCTGCCGTGAACCCGCGGATCGCCTCCTGCTCGGCACCAAGGAAAATGCCGTTCGAAAGCTCTATTCGGATGCGGACTCCCCCGCCGTTCGCGGGTATCGTCGTCTCATTGCGAAGCTTGCGCGCGCCTACCGACATCTCACCGGAGATGACCCTGGCACCCCTGAGAGTTTCCTTCAGTTCGTCGTCGACGCGTCAGTGGGCCCGGTTAGCGCAGGAAAGCGCCCAGCCCGCGAATCGCGAGCCGGTGCCCCTTCGAGCTTCGCTCCCTGATCTGATGGACTTGGGCCTCGGTCAACGCATCGGCGCCCTGGCCGCATTGGCCGGAGCGGATGAACGAACGCGGACGCACTCCGCGTTCGAGGAGCAGCGCGGTCGCATGATCGAACATCGATTCTCGCCGTTTCATCGCATCGAAGCTGCTTTCGATCACTGTTTTGTCGACTCGACGTTCGTCGCGCTCCCAACCAAGGAACTCGAGCAGGCGTTCGATCGATGCTTTGCGATCGCCGACGAGATCCTCGTATCGCATGATGAGCACGTCGGGATCGGAGGCTCGCTGCCGCCAGCCGGCGACGTGCTCGAACCACGATCCGTATTGGAGGCGGCCATCCATGAACCGTCCGTGGAAATCGTCCAAGGTCCCTTCGAAACCCAGGTAGGCGCAGTAGAAGTGAAAGTATGACACCAGCACGTCCGAGCCGTTCCGCTCGACGTACACATAGCGCGCCCCATCTGGCAGCCATTGTCTTGGCAAGTGGCTCTTGAAGACTCGAGGGGAGGGGAGGCGCGCCAGGTCGGCCGCGGTGAGCTCTCCGATCGCCAGTGAACGCTCGAACCATGGTGAAACCTCCGTGAGGTGCGCCAGGTCGGCTCGTTCATCGTGGGCCAGTTGATAGAGGATCCACTGCGTCAGCGTCGTGCCGGAACGCGGGTAGCTCGAGATGAAAACGTCGCTTGGACGGACTTCGAACTCGATGCGGCCGCGGAGGAAGTTGGTGATTCGGCCGGCATTGTCGAGATTTCGCGCCGCGACCCCCATCGCGTTCGCCGCAACGCCAAGGGCGAGGCTCGCCGTCTCCTGAAGCCGGTCTCGTGTCCTCTTCGTATTGATTGGTCGCATGATGAGACGCTGACTACCCTAGCATCGCCGATGGAAGCCCTAGCACATATCTGGACTCCGGAATTCGCCCTCGCCTTCGCGGTGAGCTTCCTGGCGGCGGCGGTTCACAGCACGGTGGGCTTTGGCTTCGCTCTGCTCACCGTCCCCCTCTTGTCTCTTCTCGATCCTCTCTTTGCACCGGTGCCCCAGCTTCTGGTGGTGTTCCCGCTCACGGTCGCCATCGTTTTTCGTGAACGCCACGCCGTCGAGGTGCGAAGCACGCTTTGGATCTTCGCTGGCCGCGTGCCTGGTGCGCTCGTCGGGGTGGCGCTTCTCAAGGCGCTGTCGATGCCTGCACTCGACATTCTGATGTCCCTCATGGTGATCATCGGAGTAGCGCTCGTCGTGAGCCGTGCAACCTTTCCTCGGACGGCAGCTCGGGAGTTCGGCGCGGGCATGGCCTCCGGCACGATGGCGATGGTCTCCGCAATCGGGGGACCGCCCATTGCGCTTCTATATCGGAACGACACGGGACCGACCGTGCGGGCCAATCTCGGGCTGGTGTTTGCGATTGGCCTTTGCATCACCATCAGCGTGAGGGCCGCAGCCGGAGAGGTCAGTTGGGACGAGGTGCTCATCGGCGCCGCGTTGTTGCCCGCCGTCTGGTTAGGGCTCCGCGCGAGCCGCAGCTTGATTCCGCGAGTCGACGGAACGCGCTTGCGAGACGCCATCGTGATCATCGCCCTGGCCGCAGCGATGTTGCTGCTCGCGCGGGGTATCGTCAACTGGTGAAGTAAACCCAGGTCGTGTCCTGCTGAAAGCGCACCGCGTGCCAGTCCGCGGGAACTTCCGGGTCGCTCCAGTAGTAGAGCCAGCGCGCGTCCACCGGCGCGACGTTGGTGCAGCCATGGCTCCGAACGTTCCCGAAATCCGTGTGCCAGTACGCGCCATGAAGAGCGTAGCCTCCATGGTAGAAGAGCGACCACGGCACCTCTTCGACCTCGTAGAAGCCGTCGATGGGGTCGGTCGAATTCATGGTCGTCGAGATGTACTTCTGTTGTATCTCGAACAGGCCAGTGGGCGGCTCATAGCCCGCTTTTCCGCTAGAAATCACGGTCGCGTAGACGGGGTTATCGCCTTCGTACGCCACGAGCGTCTGCTCCGAGAGGTCGACGTGAATCCACCTCGCCTTTGCAGGGACGTCGCCAGGACGGCTGATCCGCCGGGCCACGCGAACCTCTTCGCGGCGCACCGCGCCGGGCGCTCCAGAGACGAATGCGGCGCCCCCCGCGATGAGCTCTTTTTCGACCACGAATCGCGCGTGTTTCTCGGCCTTCCCAATCACCCGCGGCGAATTGCCATCGAGCTCGACGAGCTCCCTGTCCTCGCCGAAGACGATCGCGAGCGGCAGGCGCCAACCGTCTCGCCCGAGCTCTTCGCCCCGCACAACGTCGGGGTT
>JBAVOF010000584.1:0-11604 GCA_049691835.1 Polyangiales bacterium | reverse complement strand
ACCCTGAAACACGTTGTCGTCATGAGCGTCCTTGCGATTGACCCACCAGGTGAAGTTCAATAGCAATTTGTGAAAAACACGTTCGAGGAACTTGAGGTCACCCTCGCCGCCCTTTTGTTTTCGGTCGATTTGGAAAACCCGCCAGGCCGCCCAAGCATGCACGGGCGGATTCGCATCGCCGAACGCCCACTCATAGGCGGGGAGCTGTCCGTTCGGATGCATGTACCACTCCCGCGTGAGGAGCACGAGTTGACTCTTCGCGAACTCCGCGTCGATCAACGAGAGCGGAATGCAATGAAAGGCTAGGTCCCACGAAGCGTACCAAGGATATTCCCACGTGTCGGGCATCGCGATAATGTCCGCATTGTTGAGATGCTCCCAGTTGGAGTTACGGCCACGCACACGCTGCGGCGGTGGTGGTGGCTGGAGTGGATCGCCCTTGAGCCATATCGAAACGTCGAAATAGTAGAACTGCTTCGACCAGATCATGCCCGCTAACGCTTGGCGCTGGACGCTGCGTGCATCCTCGTCTTCGATGTCCTGTTGCAGAGCCGCATAGAAGTCGTCTGCTTCGGTTTTTCGCTTGGCAAAGACCAGGTCGAAGCCTTCCAAACCAAGCTTCTCGCTCGGCCGGCAGAGTCTCGCGCGAACCACGAAACAGCCTCCTGCCGGGACCAGCTGCACGTAATGGCCTGCGGCCTTCGTTCCGCGCTCGGCCGGATTAACCGCATCGAGCCGGCCGTCGACGACTCGGTCATGAATCGCATCCTTGAAGTAGCCAGGCGCCTGCTCCGCGCCAAAGACGCGACGCAAATTGGTTTCGTTCTCGCAGAAATAGATCTCGGGGTGACCGTCCAGCGTGACACCGAACGAGCCGAGCCCGTGATCTTGGGTGAGGATCGTACTCGACCCCTGCAGCTGGACCGATGGCTTGGGCGTTCCCACTTTCCACGACCAGGTGTTGCGAAACCAGACCTGCGGAAGCACGTGGAGCTCCGCCGCCTCGGGCCCGCGATTGTGAGCGCTGATTCGCCAAAGTATGTCGTCGGTTTCCGCTTTGGCGTACTCGATCTCCACATCGAAGTAGCGATCCTCGTCGAAGATCTGCGTGTCGAGCAGCTCGAATTCGGGTTCGTTTCTGCCGCGTCGACGGTTCTCCGCAACGAGCGCATCGTAGGGAAACGTCCGGTGCGGATACTTGTAGAGCATGCGAAGGTAAGAATGAGTCGGTGTGGCATCGAGGTAGTAGTAGATCTCTTTGACATCCTCCCCGTGATTGCCTTCCGCATTGGTTAGCCCAAAGAGGCGTTCCTTGAGAATTGGATCACGCCCATTCCAGAGCGCTACCGCGAGGCAGAGACGCTGCCGCTCGTCGCAGAAACCACCGATCCCGTCCTCTCCCCAGCGATAGGCTCGACTTCGCGCATGCTCATGGGGAAAGTATTCCCAAGCGCTGCCATCGGGACTGTAGTCTTCTCGAACCGTTCCCCACTGGCGTTCGCTCAGGTACGGCCCCCACCTCATCCACGACTGCCGGTTTCGTAGCCGTTCGCGTTCGAGATTGGAATCTTCGCGGGCCATGGGTTGTTTTGGGCATTAAAGGGAACAGAAGCCCATCATGGCATACGGAGGGGCGCTAGGTTAGCGTCATCCGTCATGAAACCAACCAGCAAACTACGCGAGCTCGGTCAGAGCCTCTGGCTCGACAATATCACCCGCGAGCTGCTCACCAGCGGCACACTGGAGCGGTACATCGATGATTTTTCCGTGACGGGGCTGACCTCCAACCCCACGATTTTCGACCACGCGATCAAGAACAGCACGAGCTATGACGAGGAGATCCGACGCAACGGGCACGCGACACAGTCTGCAGAGGACCTGTTCTTCGGATTGGCTTTAGAAGACCTGACCCGGGCCGCGGACCTATTCCAGCCAACCTTCAGGCGCACCGATGGCGTGGACGGATGGGTGTCGCTCGAGGTGTCTCCACTCTTGGCGCACGACACCAAGACCACGCTTGCGGCCGCCCAGAGTCTTCATGACCGCGGCGACAGGCCCAATCTCTTCATCAAGATCCCCGGCACGCCCGAAGGGCTGCCCGCGATCGAGGCTGCGATATTCGCAGGGGTCCCCGTCAACGTCACGTTGCTCTTTTCGCGCGAGCAATACGTGGCGGCGGCCGAGGCGTACTTGCGGGGGGTGGAGCGGCGCATCGCGGCCGGGCTCAATCCGGCGGTCGGGTCCGTCGCCTCGCTCTTCGTCAGCCGGTGGGATGTCGCGGTGGCAGGCAAAGTGCCGGCGACTCTGCTCAACGGCCTCGGCATCGCGATCGCTCAGCGGACCTACAAAGCTTATCGGGATTTGCTCAATTCGAAGCGCTTTCAGCGGGCCGCCAATGCGGGCGCGCGCGCCCAGCGCCTGCTCTTGGCCAGCACCGGCACCAAGGACCCGAAGGCCTCCGACATCCTTTACGTCCGAGCTCTGGCCGCCCCGTTCACGGTCAATACGATGCCCGAAAACACGCTACAGGCCTTTCACCATCACGGCGAAGTTGGTGAGACGCTCCCTGCCGATGGCGGCGACTGCGAGTCGGTGCTGGCTAGCTTTGCCAAGGCGGGGATCGACATCGACGCGCTTGCTGCCCGGCTCCAGCAAGAAGGCGCATCGTCGTTCGTCAAATCTTGGAACGACCTGATGGCCTGTGTCGATTCCAAAAGGGCCACGATCCATCAAACGAGAACACGATGAGCAGTCCCCTATTTCGCAAGCAGCCGGCGTGGACCTCGCTCCAAGCCCATCACCAAGAGATCAAGAGCGTCCATCTCCGGCATCTTTTTGCGAAGGACCCCAAGCGCGGCGAACGAATGACCGCCGAGGCGGCGGGCGTCTATCTCGACTATTCGAAGAATCGGATCACCGACGAAACCTTGGAGATGCTGCTGCATCTCGCCGAGGAATCGGGGCTGCGCGAGCGCATCGAGGCGATGTTTCGGGGCGACGAGATCAATGTCTCGGAACGGCGCGCAGCGCTCCACGTGGCGCTTCGCGCACCTCGCGGTGCCTCGATCTTAGTCCATGGGCAGAACGTGGTTCCGGCCGTTCATGGCGTCCTCGACAAGATGGCTGACTTTGCCATTCGGCTGCGCACCGGCGACTGGAGAGGACACACCGGAAAGCGCATCCAAAACGTGATCAACATCGGAATCGGCGGCTCTGATCTCGGGCCGGTGATGGCCTACGAGGCTCTCAGACACTACAGCGAGCGAAGCCTGCGCTTCCGCTTCATCTCCAATGTCGACGGGACCGATTTTGCCGAGGCGGTGCGCGGTCTCGATCCCGCCGAGACCCTATTCATCGTTTCCTCCAAGACTTTCACGACGCTCGAGACGATGACCAACGCACGTTCGGCCCGGGACTGGACGCTAACGGGTCTGAAGGGCCAAAAGGCGTGCATCCTGAAGCATTTCGTCGCGGTCTCGACCAACGCCGAAGAGGTGGAAGCCTTCGGCATAGACACCGCCAACATGTTTGGCTTCTGGGATTGGGTGGGCGGACGCTACTCGATGGACTCGGCCATCGGACTCTCGACCATGCTGTCCATCGGCCCAGACAACTTCCGCGCCATGCTCGATGGGTTCCACCAACTGGACGAGCATTTCCGGACCGCACCCTTCGAACGGAACCTGCCGGTGCTGCTCGGGCTGCTCGCCATCTGGTACAATAACTTCTTCGGCGCGCAGACGGTTGCGGTCCTGCCCTACGAGCAATATCTGAAGCGGTTTCCTGCGTATCTTCAGCAGTTGACCATGGAGAGCAACGGCAAGCACGTAACGCTCGATGGCGCGCGGGTGGACTTCGATACGGGACCTATCTACTGGGGGGAGCCCGGGACCAACGGCCAGCATTCCTTCTATCAATTGCTACATCAGGGCACCCGACTCATCCCCTGCGACTTCATCGCGTTCGCCGAGAGCCTGAACCCGCTCAGCGGGCATCACGACATCCTGCTCGCCAATGTCTTCGCGCAGTCCGAAGCTCTCGCGTTCGGCAAGACCGCAGAGCAGGTGAAGGCCGAGGGCACCCCCGATTGGCTCGTGCCGCACAGGCTCTTCGAGGGCAACCGGCCATCGAACACCATCCTTTTCGACCGGCTGACGCCCGCCGCGCTCGGCAAGCTGGTCGCACTCTACGAGCACAGCGTCTTCACCCAGGGCGCGATCTGGCAAATCGATTCCTTCGATCAATGGGGCGTAGAGCTCGGGAAGGTTCTCGCTCAGCGCATCATTGCGCAACTGGAGAGAGCGACGGACCCGAGGCTCGAGCATGACAGCTCGACCAACGCTCTCATCCGGCGGTACCTTAGGCTGAAACGGGAGCACTAACGCATGCAACTAGGAATGATCGGCCTCGGCCGGATGGGAGCCAACATGGTGCGTCGCCTGTTGAAAGGCGGCCATGAGTGCGTGGCGTACGACGTGTCCATGAAGGCGGTTGCCGAGCTGGCCGGCGACAAGGCCGTCGGTGCTGCCTCCCCGGCGGAGCTCGCCAAGAAGCTGACAAGGCCCCGCGCGGTCTGGTTGATGGTCCCGGCCGGCGTGGTCGATGAGACGATCGCCGATCTGGTTCCTCATCTGGAGCGAGGGGATATCGTGATCGACGGCGGGAACAGCTATTACATCGACGACATCCGCCGGGCTAAGGAGCTCGGGCCCAAAGGCATTCATTATGTGGATGTCGGCACCAGCGGCGGCGTCTGGGGGCTCGAGCGCGGCTACTGCATGATGATCGGCGGCGAGACGGACCCGGTGCAGCGCTTGGACCCGATCTTTGCCACGCTCGCACCGGGCCGCGGTGAAATCCCTCGCACCCCGGGACGAGAAACGGCAAGTGGCACCAGCGAGAAAGGCTACTTGCACTGCGGGCCGAGCGGTGCCGGCCATTTCGTCAAGATGGTACACAACGGCATCGAGTATGGCGTGATGGCTGCGTACGCGGAAGGGATGGCTATTCTCAAAGCGGCGAACGTCGGGAAGCAGACAGGCACCGTCGACGCGGAGACCACGCCGCTTCGCGACCCGGAGCACTACCAGTACGACCTCGATCTTCCGGACATCGCGGAGCTCTGGCGGCGCGGAAGCGTGATCGCGTCGTGGCTGCTCGACCTGTCCGCGTCGGCCCTGCTCCGGGATCCCGCGCTCTCGAGCTTTGCGGGCCGAGTGTCGGACTCCGGCGAAGGGCGTTGGACCATCAAAGCTGCCATCGACGAATCCGTGCCTGCCTACGTGCTGTCATCGGCCCTCTATGAGCGCTTCAGCTCGCGGGGCGACGCGGACTTTGCGGACAAGCTGCTTTCGGCGATGCGCCACGAGTTTGGCGGGCATCTCGAAAAGCCGGCGAAAAGAGACGCATGACGCAGGATGAGCTCGATCAACTGTCGATAAATACGATCCGGACGCTTTCGATCGACGCCGTCCAGCAGGCGCAGTCCGGACATCCCGGCACGCCCATGGCGCTTGCGCCTCTAGTCTACACGATCTGGAATCGGGTTCTCCGCTTCGACCCGAAGGACCCCATCTGGCCCGATCGGGACCGCTTCGTGCTCTCGAACGGCCACGCTTCGATGCTGCTCTGGTCCGTGCTCTTTCTGACGAAGACCCAAGCGGTGAACGCCGACTATGAGCGCCTCGGGCAGCCCTCGGTGACCCTCGACGACATTCGCCAGTTCCGGCAGCTCGGCAGCAAGGCGCCCGGACATCCCGAGTATCATTGGGTCTCGGGGGTAGAGACCACCACGGGTCCGCTGGGGCAGGGGATCGCCACGAGCGTCGGCATGGCGATCGCGCGAACATGGTTGGCCAGTCGCTACAATCGACCGGGTTTCGAGATCTTCGACTACGACATCTACGCGGTCTGCGGTGACGGATGTCTGATGGAGGGCGTGGGCTCCGAGGCCGCCTCACTCGCGGGTCATCTGAAGCTCGAGAACCTGTGTTGGATCTACGACAACAACCACATCACCATCGAGGGCAGCACCCGCATCACCTTCACCGAAGACGTGGCGACGCGCTTCATGGGTTATGGCTGGAACGTGCTTCGAGTCGGCAACGCGAATGACATCGAGGAGATCGAGAGTGCGCTCACGATGTTCCGGAAGACCAGCGGGCGGCCAACTTTGATCATCCTGGACAGTCACATCGGTTATGGCTCGCCCCACCTGCACGACACCGCTGCGGCCCACGGCGAGCCGTTGGGCGAGGCGGAGGTCAAGCTCACCAAGCGCGCCTACGGCTGGCCCGAGGACGCCAAGTTTCTCGTCCCGGATGGCGTGCTCGAACACTTTGCCTCTGGGATCGGTCAGCGCGGAACAGAGGCGCACGGCCGCTGGAAAGAGCTCTTTGCTTCGTATCAAATGCAATTCCCCGAGCTCGCCAGCGAGGTGGACCAGATGCAGCGTCGCGAGCTGCCGTCAGGATGGGATCAGAACCTCCCGAGCTTCCCTGCAGACCCCAAGGGCGTGGCCGGAAGGGATGCTTCCGGCGAAGTCTTGAATGTGCTCGCCCAGAACATTCCTTGGCTACTCGGAGGCTCGGCAGACCTTGCTCCCTCGAACAGAACAACGTTGAAGTTCGCCGGCGCCGGAGACTTCGAACCCGAGACCCCGGGAGGCAGAAACCTGCACTTCGGCATACGCGAACACGCCATGGCAGCGACAGTCAACGGACTTTCGTTATCCAAGCTACGAGCATTCGGAGCGACGTTTTTCATCTTCAGCGATTATGCACGGCCGGCCATTCGCCTTTCCGCCCTGATGGAGCTTCCGACCATCTGGGTTTTCACGCATGACGCCATGGGCGACGGCGAGGACGGGCCGACACATCAGCCCGTCGAGCAGCTCGTGTCGCTGCGCGCCATTCCCGGCCTCGTGGTGTTGCGCCCGGCCGATGCCAACGAGGTCGTCGAGGCCTATCGCTACATCTTGCAGCTTCGCCACGAGCCGGCGGCGCTCGTGCTCTCCCGCCAACCGCTGCCCACGTTCGATCGGAGCCGTTACGCCTCGGCCGCCGGTGTGGCCAAAGGTGCCTACGTGATGGCGGATGCACCTGGCGGCGCCCCCGAGGTCCTTTTCATCGCCTCGGGCAGCGAGGTCTGCCTCATCGTCGAGGCCCACGAGCGGCTGGCGCACGAGGGCATTCGTTCCCGCGTGGTTTCGATGCCGTCGTGGGACATCTTCGAACATCAGCCCCACGACTATCGGCAGAGCGTGCTGCTGCCCGAGGTCACTGCGCGCATCGCCGTGGAGCAGGGATCGGTTTTGGGATGGGAACGCTACGTCGGCCCTAGCGGCCAGGTCATCGGCATGGAGACCTTCGGGGCCTCCGCGCCGCTCAAGGAGCTGCAACGCAAGTTTGGCTTCGAACCCGAACGCGTCGTCGCCATCGCCAAACAAATGCTCGGGCGCAAGTGATTGGAGCAAGCGATGGCGGATGAACGAGATGGCCCAGTTTCAGTGCCCGTAGCGCCACCCTGCGCCATGGTGATCTTCGGCGCGGCCGGGGACTTGACCAAGCGCCTCGTGGTGCCGGCGCTCTACAATCTGGTCAACGCAAAGTGCCTGCCCGAAGGATTCCAGCTCGTGGGCGTTGATAGGGTCTCGCAGACCGCACAGGACTGGAAGAGCGGTCTTACCGATATGATCCATCAGTTAGTCTCGGAGGGCGGCAGCGAGTTCCGGGTCGACCAGATCGACCACACCACCTGGCGCTGGCTGACCGATCGCATGACCTATCTGCAGGGGGACCTAACCGATCCGGATACCTTTCGCCGGCTCGGTGCGCATTTGTCCGAGCTCGACAAGAGGACGGGCACCCGGGGTAACCATCTGTTTTATCTGGCGGTCGCAGATCGGTTCTTCGGCATCGTGGTGGCGGGCCTCGGAGCCGCTGGCCTAGTGACTGAGCCGGAAGACCAGTGGCGCCGGGTGATCATCGAGAAGCCCTTCGGGCACGATCTCCCTTCGGCCCAGGCGCTCAATACCGAAATCCTCAAAACGCTCGAGGAACATCAGACTTATCGAATCGATCACTTCCTCGGCAAGGAAACCGTGCAGAACATCATGGCTCTGCGCTTCGCCAATGGCCTGTTCGAGCCTCTGTGGAATCGCGAGCACATCGACCACGTCCAGATTACGGCGGCCGAAACCCTTGGAGTCGAGCACCGCGGAAAGTTCTACGAGACCACCGGAGCGCTTCGCGACATGGTTCCCAACCACGTCTTGCAGCTCCTTGCGATGACGGCGATGGAACCGCCCATTTCCTTTGATGCCGACGCCGTCCGCGCCAAGAAGGCAGAAGTCATTCAGGCTATTCATCCTCTCACGCCCGCAGCAGCGCTTCGAAATGCCGTGCGAGGCCAGTATGACGCCGGCACGGTGCTCGGCCGGTCGGTCCAGGCCTACCGGCGCGAGCCCGACGTGGCCCCCGACTCCACCACGGAGACGTTCATCGCCTGCAAGCTCGAGATCGACAACTGGCGCTGGGCCGGTGTTCCGTTCTACTTGCGCACCGGCAAATACCTGTCGCGCCATTGGACCGAAATCGCCATCCGCTTCCACCAGGCGCCCTTTGCCCTCTTTCGCGGCACGAACGTGGAGAAATTGAACCCCAACTGGATGATCCTTCGCATCCAGCCTGAGGAAGGCATCGCGCTCGAGTTCGCTGCCAAGCGTCCCGGCCCGCGCGTAAAGCTGAGCACCGTCAGCATGGATTTCGCATACAAAGCGTATTTCAAAGCGGCCCCCAACACGGGATATGAAACCTTGATCTATGACTGCATGACCGGCGACGCGACGCTGTTCCAGCGAGCCGACAACATCGAGTTCGGCTGGCAGGCCGTGCAGCCCATCCTCGATGCCTGGACCAACAATCCTCCCGAGGACTTTCCAAATTACGTCGCCGGCGGAGCAGGCCCGGTCGCCGCCGACAAGCTGCTTACCCGCGACCAGCGCGCCTGGCGCCCGCTCGGTTGACCGATTCCCCGCAGAGCTCTTCAATGACGCAACCTAGAAAGATTTCATTGGTCCTCGCCGATGTCGACGGCACGCTCGTCACCGAGCAGAAAGTCCTGACGAAGCGCGCCCAGGCTGCGGTGCAGACGCTTCGCGCCGCCGACATCCGGTTCGCCATCACCAGCGGGCGCCCGCCCCGCGGCATGGCGATGCTGTTCGATCCGCTTGGGCTCGACACTCCGATTGCCGGCTTCAACGGCGGGCTCTTCGTCGAGCCAGATCTATCGATCATCGAGCAGAAGACGGTTCCTCCCCACGTGGCCCGACAGACGGCCGAGCTGATCCGCCGACATGATCTCGACACATGGGTCTACCGTGGCAATGACTGGCTGATCACCAACCCCGATGCGCCGCACGTCGCACGCGAGGCTTGGACCGTAAAGTTCCAACCGAGGGTCGTTGTGGATTTCGACAATGACTTGGACCACGTGATCAAGATCGTCGGCGTCAGCGATGATCGCGATCGGGTACAGCGCTGCGAAGCAGACGCCCAGGAGGCGTTCGGTCGGTACGCGACGGTAGAACGGTCTCAGCCCTACTATCTCGACGTCACCAACAAGGATGCCAACAAGGGAGCCGTCGTCGACCATCTATCCCGCGCGTTGAACATCCCGACTGCAGAAATCGCCACCATCGGCGACCAACACAACGACTTGCTCATGTTCGAGCGATCGGGCTTCAGCATCGCCATGGGCAACGCCCCGGACGAGGTAAAATCGCGAGCCAAGGCGACCACGGATTCCTACAACGACGAGGGCTTTGCAAAGGCGATGGAGCGCTTCATCGTTGGCCGAGAGGGTTGAGACGACGTCATGGACGGATTGAATGCAAGGGTCGAGATACTCCAAGATCCAACGGCGCTCGCACACCACGTAGCTGCATGGATGACCGCGGCGGCGCGAGCGTCGAAGGGCCCATTTCGCGTGGCGCTATCGGGCGGCTCGACACCCAAGCTGCTGTACGAGATTCTTGCGTCCGATGAAGTTCGGAGGCGTTTCCCATGGCAGCGAGTCCTCTGGTACTGGGGCGATGAACGGTTCGTTCCCCACGACCATCCGGACAGCAACTACCGCATGGCACGCGAGGCGATGCTCGAAAAGGCGCCGGTGCCAGCGGAAAATATCTTCCCGGTGCCGGTCGATGGCACTCCCGAGGAGGCCGCGATGCGTTACGAGCAGACTCTGCAGAAGGCCTATGGTGCAACCGTGCTGGAGCGGGGGAAGCCGCTCCTCGACATCAATTTGCTTGGGCTCGGGCCGGACGGCCACACCGCGTCGCTCATACCGGGTGAGCCGGTCTTGCAGGAGCGTAAGCGCTGGGTCGCCGCCGTAACTCATGGCCGGCCCGAGGTTCGCATCACGATGACCTATCCAGTGCTCGAAAGCTGCCGGCACGCGGCCGTCGTCGTGTCGGGCCGGGAAAAGGCCGCCATCGTCGCCGCGATTCTGTCGGGCGAAAGCCAAGCTCCGGCCGCACGCATCAAACCAGTCGGCGAGCTCATCTGGTTCCTCGATCGTGCGGCCGCGGGTCAAACCACATGAAGCCCATGCAGTCAGTGCTCATCGCGCCCTCGGTGCTTTCAGCCGATTTCACCCGACTGGGAGAAGAGATCCGCGCGGTTGATGCGGCCGGTGCCGATTGGATTCACGTCGACGTGATGGACGGCCGCTTCGTCCCCAACATCACGATCGGCCCGGTCGTGCTGGAAGCGATCCGCCGCTGCACTGACAAACCGCTCAACGTGCATCTCATGATCGTCGAGCCGGAGCACTATCTGACGGCCTTCGCCGACGCAGGGGCGGATCATCTGCTGGTCCAGGCTGAGCCGGGCTCGACGATCCATCTTCACCGGGTGCTCACCAAGATCCGCGAGCTCGGCAAAAAGGCAGGTGTCGTGCTCAACCCTGCAAGCCCACCCGAGCTCATCGAGTATGTCCTTCATCTCTGTGACATCGTCCTGGTCATGACGGTCAATCCTGGATTCAGCGGACAGGCCTTCCTGCCGGAGATGTTGCCCAAGATTCGGCGCGTCCGGGCGATGTGCGCGGAGAGAGACCTGCATCCCGTGATCGCGGTCGACGGAGGTGAGAACGTGAGCTCGGCAGGACGAGCCGCTGAGGCCGGTGCTACGGCGATCGTGGCTGGCTCAGCCATTTTCAACGCCAAGGACTACAAGGCCGCCATTTCGGCCATCCGCCGAAGTGTCGCTGCAGCCACGGCTGAGTCATGAGCGACGGGAAATCCCGATTCGACGCGGAGCGCGATTCTCTTAAACGCGCGGCTGCAGAATCCGCTGTCGCGCTGGTCGAGGATGGCATGGTCGTCGGGCTCGGCACCGGCTCCACGGCGGCCTTCGCGCTACAGGCTCTCGCCAAGCGCCATCGACAAGGCCTACGTTTCGTCGGAATCCCCACTTCCGAAGAGACGGCGGCTCGCGCGATCGAGGCAGGCATTCCACTCTGCTCCTTCTCCGAGCACCAGCAGCTCGATCTCACCATCGACGGCGCAGACGAGGTCGAGCGCGGCACGCTGAATTTGAT
>JBAVOF010000583.1:0-2648 GCA_049691835.1 Polyangiales bacterium | reverse complement strand
CGCGTGAAGTGTCGACGTTGGGGGCGCCCGAGACCTCGACTTGACGGAGGCTCTCGTCCGCCAACCAGACCCAGGTTTCGAGCGGTGGCCAGGGCGCGGGCGGCTTGGGCGCGGTGAGCGTGTCGAGGTCACCCTCTGCCTTGGCGATGACGTAAACTTCGTAGGTTCCGGCACGAACCTGCACGCTCAGCCGGCGGTCCTTGTCGAGGCGCACTGCAAGCGGCGAGCTGACCGCGATGGGATCGGTGCCCGTGAGCAGCGGGTCTTTGAAGCTGAGCTCACGCGCGCGGCCCGAAACGTGGAGCACGAGGCGCGTGGTGACCTGCATCGGAATCCCGTCGGCGATCAGCCGGTGCACTTCGATTTCGAGACCTTCCACCTGCGCTTCGACTTCTTCTTTCGCCCCGAGCCAGACCTCGCCGCCTTCTTCGCGTCGCGGACTACGCACGCGTTCACCTTTGATCTGTAACTGCACAATCGCCGTTTGCTTGGGCACGGGCAGCAACTCGGGCGCGGTCCGCCAACTGAGCTCGCCGGTCACGACGTGCTCACCTGCCTGCAATCGCACCACCGGTTGCTCGCCTTCTTGAAGCACGACCACCGGCTTGCCGTCAACGCGCACCCCCTGCGGCCAGCGTGTCGGGTTGCCCGGAAGCTGAACCGCACCCTCGCGATCGACAAAGAAGCGTTGCTCGAAACGCGCCCCCGTCTCGTGCACCATCAGCGATAGTGGGCCCGGCCAGCGGCAGATGGCCGCACCGCCCACCGTCGTACAACGATAGTTGGGCTCGGCGGACAGGGCCCATGGCACCCAGGACTTGAGGCTGTCGGGGACCTCTTCGGGCCTCAGCGGCTGAGCGGCGGCATTCAACGCCACCAGCGCGGTCAGCCACAGAGCGAAGGTCGAGGGCAGAGCGATACGAAGACGCATTGGGATTCCTCTCGAGACGAAGCTACCGCAGACTCACGAGCTCAGACGATAAACCCGCCGGGGGCGGGCTGATTCGCTGGGCCTCGTTCCGTAGACGCGCGAAGGGATACTTTGGATCTGCCGGTCGGGGTTTTCGCCTGGAAAACAGGACCTGGACGAAACGACGACCCCTGCATAGAATCCGCCCGAGGTGACTTGTGGGAGCTAACCGAGTCTCAACGTGTGCGGTTTTGTGTGGCGTACTTGCCTTCTCGCTCTGGCCACGCCCGACGACTGCACAAGTCGCCGTGACGAGCGAGCCCCCCGCGCAGCAGAGCCCCGTGCAGCTCCAGTATCAGGAGCCGTGCCCGGAGGGTAAACGCGGCGGAGCGATCGCGGGAATCGTCGTGGGGAGCGTATTCTGGTGGCTCTTGCCCATGTCCATTCCCGTCCTCATCACGCAGACGAAGAAGCTCAAGGCACACAATCGGGCGCGAGTCGACCGGCGATGCCAGTACGCGCCTCGTTACTGAGCTTCCACCCCTAAACGAGCTATTCATCACTTGCTTCCGACTCCAGGCACAGAGATCCTCACCCAGACTTGTCGGGCGTGCTGAAATGAAGGTGCGAGGATGTCAGCGGATGTGAGGTTCGAGATCGTCGAGCATGCGGGTGAGGCCTATTTGGCCGCAGTGCGTCTTCGTGATGACGTGCTCACGAATCCGATGGGGATGGTGACTACCCCCGAGGAGATGGCTGCCGAGGCCCCGTTGACGCACGTAACCGGTTTCAACGGTTCGGAGGTCTGTGCGACCTGCGTTCTCGTTCGAGACGGACGCGCGGTGCGAATGAAACGCGTGGCTGTTGTTGAATCGGCGCAGAGCCAGGGGATCGGCACCGCAATGCTTCGATTCTGCGAGGCCTTCGCCTCGAAGCAAGGTGCGGACGAAATTTACGCGCACGCCCGGCAGACCGCCGTTCGGTTCTACGAGAAGGCCGGATACGTCGGGGAAGGTGACTACTTCGACGAAGTCGGCATTCCGCACCTGATCGTGCGGAAGGCGTTGTAAGACGCGAGCGGAGCGCGAACGCAAACCTTCCAGACTACGATCGCCGTAGCAGGACCACTCGGTACATCCCTCCGACAACGCTGGGCTCGTCATGCACGACCTCGCAGGGCAGTCCGGAGATGATGTCGCCGAGACGCCTGTTGATGTCGGTGCCGAGGAGCGTCGAAAATGCGTTCGACAGCCGTCGCCCCAAGTTGGGTCGGCTCCCGTCCGCTAGGAACTTGTCGAATACGACGATGCGGCCACCAGGCCGCAAGACACGGATGGCCTCCGATATGCAGCGGGCGGGATCGGGAACGACGCTCAGGATCAGGTTGAGAATGACCGCGTCGAAGGCTTCTCGATCGAGCGGGAGCGCTTCCGCATCTCCGACGCGCAGCTCGATCTTGCATCCGGCAATCGGAAGCTTTCTGTCCGCCTGAGCGAGCATGGCTTCGCTCAGATCCAGGCCGACGCCGTCCACGCCTCCGGGGAGGTAGATGAGGTCGGCGCCGGTACCGATGCCGACCAAGCATACCTGTTCGCCCGCCCGCAGATCGACGAGCTCCATCGCTCGCCTGCGGCCTTTACGGAAGAGCCGCTCCAGCACCGCATCGTAGATCGGGGACCAGAGTCGATACACGAAACGGTTCCAGCGATTGCTCATCTGCATGGGCGGGACGCTGGAG
>JBAVOF010000582.1:0-2678 GCA_049691835.1 Polyangiales bacterium | reverse complement strand
AGCACACACTGTTCAAGCCGCCGTTTGGTCCGTTCTTCAAGCGACTCGGCGGCATCCCGATCGTGCGAGATCGGCCCGGCGGTGTCGTCGGACAGATGATCGAACACTTCCAAGACAGCGATTCGCTGATTCTCATGGTGCCAGCGGAGGGCACACGCTCGCATGTCGATTACTGGAAGTCCGGCTTCTATCACATCGCCCGCGGTGCTGACGTGCCGGTCGTCCTCTCTTACCTCGATTTCGGGAAGAAGGTGGGCGGCATCGGCCCAGCCGTCCGGCTCACCGGCAACTACCGGGCCGACATGGACAAGATCCGCGCGTTCTATGCTGGCAAGCAGGGACATCGCCCCGAGAACGTGGGTGTGATCCGGCTTCGTGAGGAAGACGCGGACGCGCTAGTCGATCATGACGGAACCGGGCAGGATACGATCGATCGCCTAGCCGGGAACCTGTAACATCTCGGCTTGCCAGACGTCCTTTACATTCGCGGCTGGGTCGTGAAACGATTCCGCTTGTCGAAAGGCGTCTGAATGAGCAGCGAGAGTGCGGAGTGGCTCAAGGTCCTCGAGCCTGACGAACTGGCAGAAGGGCGGGTTAGGCCGGTCACCTGCAAACACCGGACGCTGTGCCTGACGCACTTCGAAGGGCATTTCGCCGCGCTCGATAACAAGTGCCCGCATCAGGGAGGGCCGCTCGGGGAGGGCTCCATCGAAGACGGCTGGCTCCGCTGTCCATGGCACGGCTGGGACTTCCACCCGCTCACTGGTAAGCCACCCGGCGGCTTCGACGATGGGGTCGCGACGTTCCCCGTCGAGGTGCGTGAAGATGGCGTCTACGTCGCGCTACCCGCGGAGTCGGGCCACGTTCGCACGAGCAGCAACGTCATGGTCGAGACGCTGCTCAACTGGGGTGTGCGATGGGTATGGGGCATGGTCGGGCACTCGAACCTCGGGTTTGCCGAAGCCATGCGCCGGCAAGAGCTCGAGGGCGCTCTGGGGTACTTTGGAATCCGTCACGAAGGCGCCGCTTCATTTGCCGCATCCGCGTACGGCAAGCTCACCGGACGTCCCGCCATCTGCTTTGCGATAGCCGGCCCAGGCGCCACCAATCTCCTCACAGGCCTTTGGGATGCGCACGTCGATCGCGCGCCGGTCATCGCAGTCACCGGGCAAGTACCGACGCATCTCATCGGACGAGGCGCGTTTCAAGAGGTGGACCTGGCGGCAGCGTTCGGCGGTGTCGCGAAGTACACCACGGTTGCCGCGAAGGACTCCAACTTCGCGGAAATTACGAGCTTGGCCTGTAAGCACGCCATCCTCGAGCCGGGCGTTTCCCACATGGTGCTCCCGGATGACGTACAGGTCGTGGCGGCGCCAGAGACGAAGGCCGGTTCCCCTCGAGGACGTGTTGCGACTCGGGAGATCGGGCCCCCGCAGGACGCGCTCGACGACGCCTTGTTGCGCATTTCAAACGCAAAGCGCCCGGTCGTGATCGTCGGTCACGGTGCGCGTTTCGTCATGGAGCCCGTCATTGCATTGGCCGAACGCCTCAATGCACCAGTCATGACGACGTTCAAAGGCAAAGGGCTCATCGCTGACGATCATCCGCTCGGCTGTGGCGTGCTCGGTCGAAGCGGGACTCCAGTGGCCAGTTGGTTCATGAACGAAGCAGATTTGCTGATCGTGTTTGGCGCGAGCTTCAGTAACCACACCGGCATCACGAGCTACAAGACGATCGTCCAGGTCGACTACGACCCGATGATGCTCGGCCGGTTGCACTCGGTTACGGTTCCTGTATGGGGCGAGATAGGCTTGACGGCCCGTCTGATGCGAGAGCAGCTCGGTCCGTTGGACGCGATCGACCAGCGGCCCGATGTGGCGGAGCGATGGAAGATTTGGCGGGACGAGAAGGCGCGGCGGCTCAGTGAAACTGCGGATGGCGGCGTGCACTCCGCCGCGATCTTCGCTGCGCTGACGGCGACAGCGCCCGAAGACGCGATCATCGCCGTCGACGTCGGAAACAATACCTACTCATTTGGTCGCTACTTCGAGTGCAAACGTCAATCGGTCCTGATGAGCGGCTACCTGGGCTCGATCGGATTCGGGTATCCGGCTGCGATGGGTGCATGGGCCGCGACCCAGGAAGGCGATCCGCGCTTCAGTGCCCGCAAGGTGATCGCGGTCACGGGCGATGGCGGCTTCGGACAGTACATGGGCGAGTACACGACCTCGGTGAAGTATGGAATGAACATCACCCACGTCCTGTTGAACAACAGCGAGCTCGGTAAGATAAGCAAAGAGCAGCGCAGCGCGGACTACGACGTTTGGCAGACATCGCTGCACAACCCCAGCTTCGCTGCGTACGCGGAGCTTTGCGGCGCATTGGGGATCGTCGTCACCGCGGCCGCTCAGTTGGAGGCGGCACTGGCGAAGGCGCTCGCGCACAAAGGGCCGGCTACCGTCGAAATTTTCACCGATCCTTCCCTCATTTGACCAGAGACCAGCATGACCGTCACTCAGATTCGGAAACAGAACAAGGTCCCTATCGCGAAGTGGTCGGAGCTAGGAGATAGGCAGCCGAGCTATGCCTTGGTAGCGGGCGTCGACTTGGTCGTGCTGCGGTACGGCGAGGAAGTGTCGGTTTTGTTCGGTCGATGTCTGCACCGCGGCGCATTGATG
>JBAVOF010000581.1:0-4462 GCA_049691835.1 Polyangiales bacterium | reverse complement strand
GAGCTCGAGCTTACCGCCCCGGTTCAACGGGACGACGGAACCAAGGTCATCATCGACCACAACGGTAAACAATTCGAGCACGAGAGCGTGCTTCTCGACCATCGCTGGCTGGCCGTCTTTAACGAGGGGCGCATGCTGGCCGTCCAGGCCGTGGCGCTCGTCGAAGGGCCGGTCAACGGCAGGCCCTATCGTTTCGCGTACAATCACTATTCACGATCTGACCCGCGGACTCGGAACGCCGGCAACCTGATGTATCTGGTCACGACGCTCTACCAGGATGTCTTCCCGGTGATCGATCAGTTTGCCTCCATCGTCGACGTGAAGAACCCGGCTGGTCTCAGGCTCAGCTTTGGAACGCCATGGCCCACACGGGTGCGCCGGCTCTTCTTGCCGATCCATGCGCTCGCCGCGCGCAAGGAAGCGCCACCGACACGCCGCCCCTTCGATCCGGCGCACGCCGCGCAACTTCTCAACCAGACGCACGCGGGAATGACCTTCTGGGTTCCGCGCACACCGGAGTTCCTCGTGCGACGAATCGGTCGTGCGCCCGCGGTTTACGGGGGTGATTGCTGGCGCCTCACCGAGCACGCCGCCCTCGCGCTCTGGCCCTCCGGCGAGCGGCGTACCTACCGAAAGAGCGGTGCCGAGACGAGGCGCACTTTGGCCCTGGCCCTCGATTACGGCTTCGCCGGCGAGGCGGGCCGGGCCGAGCTGACCGGCCTGCTTAGTGAAGCCGCCCGTCAGCTCGGGGGGCAGGACATCAGCCACATCGCGTTGTTCGTTTCGGATGGGCACCCGGCGACCCAGTGGCTCGCCGATCTCGCGGAGGCGAGCGATGTCTATGCGATTTGTGCACCTCCCTTGGACGATCCACCCGCCCCTGCAGATCCGATTTACACCGACCACGTTCTGTTCTAACGCCGCGAGCGCCTTCGAGATCGCCGGCGGACGCGGCAGGAAGCGAACCGCTGGGGATTCACCAGATTCAAACGTTGCTCGAACGGTTTCGCGGACAGGTATCGATTGTGGACACGTCCAAAGAACACGAGGAAGACGCGTCACCGGACATTCTTATGACAATGTCACAAATGCCTGTGCCCGACGTGACGCAGGAGCTCGCAGAGGTCGGCGCGATGTTCGCCGTGGGTTGATGGGCTTCGGCGAAAGTCTGAGCGCTGACGCCCCCACGCCTTGCGCGAAGTGCTCACCGCGCTTTCAAGGAGGGGGATGCGGGGATTGTCGGCCCCGTCGTGCATCGCCGTCGATGTTAGGGTGCGAGTCGCTCGCTTGCACCTCAAACGCAACCACGTCGCACAGCGTGTACTTATACGGCACGTGGCACACCCAGTCTTCGCTAAGCCTTAGGCGTCGAGATCGTGAACGGCGGCCGCGGCGAAGGCGTCGTGCGAGCTGGTCGTAATAACCGGTGCTCCGGCCGGTCGAGCAGGTCCATCGGCTCGTCACCCCGGCCAAGTCCATGGTGCCGGGCCGATGTCGCGTCCGGTGATATGGCCAGCGCATGGACCAACCGCTCACGACTACTCAAAGCGGTTGGACCAGATGTTGGTATGGTTCCCATCGTATCCTTGCCAAACGACCGTGACGTTGCCATTGGGGTCGACGGCCACCTTGGGAGAGCTCGCGCCTCTTGCCTATCGGGCTCAAACTGAGAGCCGAAGTGCGCAGAATGAATCTTATGTCACGTGGCGCCCCGCGCTGAAAGAGCGTCTATTCTTCCTATCAGCCAACGCGGTGAGCGCCGGTGGGCACGAGTGGCTCCAGTAAAGCCTGTACCCCTCGGCGATCTGAAAATCTATGTACTCCTTGTAGTAGTCGTGGACGTCCGAGTCACCGGTCACGCGGTAAAGCTCGGTGAGCGCGAACATGAAAACCCCGGAGGTCCAGTCCCAATACTCGCTCGTCGCCGGGTGCTCCGCGATGTATCGATCGGCTATCGCGGCGGCGAGCGCGACCTGATCGGAGCTCGGATCCCGCACCCGCGCGTAGCATTCGTCGTTGCTCTCCGTGGGCTGGCAGGCGTCGGGGTACGTCGCCGCGGCGTCATCGGAGCAACCCACCGCTAGCAGGGCGAGCACCGTTCCGAGGATGGCGATTAGAAAAAAATCGTCTTGTCTTTCACGTTCAACTCCCTCTCACTCGATGAAGCGGCCGTCACGCGTTCGCTCGTCGAAATCGAGCATGAGCGCTTCGCCCGCATACTGGAACGAGATTGGGGAAACACGGTGTCGTGTCGGGTTCCTTAGTGTCACTCATACGGATGGCCGCAGTGTGGTACCCAGGTATCGGCGGGCGCAAGGTCCCCGACAGTACCGGAAGGATGCTGTCAGGTCCCTGCAACGCTACAATTGGCGCCGACGGAGAAACGAGGGTCATGACCAGAGCACAGTGGTGTTGTGCCGCCGCCGTTTTGCTTCTGCTGACCGGTCCCGGTTGCAACAAGAGCAAGACGTTCAAGGGCCCGGTCTTCGGCGTCAGCGGCTCCGAGCACGGTTGCTACCTCTACAAAACGAAAGACAAGAAGTTCAAGTACAGGAGCCAACAAGCAACCGTAGAGACCAGGTGGTACGACGAGTGGACGTCGCGTAACGGAAAGACCCTTCCCGATCCGCTGCCCCCGCCGCATCACTGGATGCATCCGAAGCTTCCGCAGCGCTACGCAGCGACGATGCACGAAGACAGCCTGGCGACCGACGTGAGCCGAGAGCCCGGGCCGATCCCGAGCCAGGCCAAGGTCGAGTACTTCCACGTGCTCGAGAAGGGCGCGAAGTTCTCCGGCATGTCGCCGTTTTACACTTTCCTCGACGATCACACGGTGGTGACGATCTCGTTCGGCCGCAATTCAGCGATGCTTCTCGTCGTCGATATCTCGGCCGATTCCAAGTTGTTGGACTACGTTGCCCTTCCTGGGCGAGGCAGCAAAGCACTTGAGCTCGCCCACCGGTCTGCCCGCATGGCGATGTTCCGCGATACGTCCGGAGGCGCCTATTCGTACGTCGATGCCAAAGGGAACGTTTACGTCCCCGGTGCTGACAACACGATCATCCGCATTCCAATTCGGAACCGGCGAATCGTACGCGACCGCATGGCCATGATCGACCTTCAGCACGACATCGCGGAAGGCGATTGGATCGACAATGCCATGCGGCACCCGGAAAACCACATCACGGCGATCATGCCGGACGCGCAAGGGCGCGTTTGGTTTACCTCGAAGTTCGGTTTGGTCGGGGTTCTCGACGTGGACGAAGACTCCGACGAGTGCCCCCCGGTTTACGTCACATCGATTTGCTATTTCTCCTTGGCTTCGAAGATCCGGCACTACTACGAGGCCGAGTTGCCGCCGGGCGCTGCGGAGTTCATCGAAAGCGTCGAGCGAGACGAAAAGAACGGCACGCTCGTTCGCAACTTGGCGAAACACCGAAAAGAGGCTCTGAAGGTCTTCGGAGCCGACTGGAAAGCAGACGAGCCCTTCGAGCAGATCCAAAACTCGTTCGCCGTCGGACCGGACGGCGTTTACATCGTGAGCAACATGGCGCTATACAAGCTCCGGTTCAACGAAGACACCAAGCACATCGAGCTCGATCCGAAATGGGCGCCGAGTTACGCGCGTGAGCATCTGATCTACGACAATGACCGGCAGGTAAAACCGGGGCATCTGAATGCGGGAAGCGGCACGACACCGACTTTGATCGATGATCGCTTCGTCGCGATCGTCGACAACGCGCCGAGCCAGGTCAACTTGAACGTTTTCCGTCAAGAGGACGGCACGCTGGTGAGCAAGCTTCCGCTATTCGAGCCAGGCCGAGGCGCCGTGGAAAACTCCGTGGTGGCCTACGACGACAGTCTCATCGTGGCCAATACCTATGGGTACGTGGACCCGTTCGTGGAGAACGATACCGCGGGAGGCATCATGCGCTTCGACTACGATGAAGAGAGAGGCAAATACGTGCTTCGAAAGGGTTGGCCCGCGGCCGGGCACGTAGATGCGCAGACCGCAACCCCCAAGCTCTCCACCGCGCATGGCCTCATCTACATCTACCACCGCGACCTGGATCAAGCGGACTATCACGATTGGCAGCTCACGGCCCTCGACTTCCGCACGGGTTGGAGGGTGTTCAGCATCAAAGGCTACTTCTCCGATGACGGCTTCGGCGACAACGTGTCCGGGATCATCGAGCGAAGAACCTTGGGAAAGCAGTACTATGGCCGCAAGGTGTTCAACAACATTTGGGGAACCTTCTCGTTTGGCCCGAAGAACAGCATTTTTCTCGGTACCTACCGTGGCTATGTCCGCATTTCGTCGTCGCCGACCCTCGATTAGCCTTTCCCACATGCGAAAGGGTCTTGCCGCGCGTCGCCCATCTGTAAAGATGCTCTCTTGCCTATCGGGCTCAAACTGAGAGCCGAAGTGCGCAGAATGAATCTTATGTCACGTGGCGCCCCG
>JBAVOF010000580.1:0-1690 GCA_049691835.1 Polyangiales bacterium | reverse complement strand
GACGGAGGTCGTGCGGGACCATGAGCTCGACACACGAGTCGCCGAGCTCGCAGGCCAGCTCGCGAGGCAGTCGCCCACGGCGATGCGGATGGGACTCCAGGCGTTCAACGCTCAGCGCAAGATGTCCGTCGAAGAGGCCCTGCCCTACCTTCGTGAACAGCTTTACGCGGTGCTCAACAGCGAAGATGCGAAAGAAGGCCTCGCCGCGTTTTTTCAGAAGCGAGAACCGCGCTGGACGGGCCGCTAGTCAATCAGGTCCTTGACGAGGAGCTCGACCGACCGACCGCCGATCCAATGGTCGGGCTGAAACTCGCCAACGAGTCGAAGGTCTCCACGGCCTTGGACGCGCGAAAAGAGGCCGGGAGCAAACGCGCGGACGCAATCCTGGCCGACCTGTAGCTTGAGCTTTCCGTGAGCACGACCTTCTCCGACGCCACTCGCTTCGACGACCCGGGCGTCGAGCATGAAGGTGGGCACCGGGTTCCCCTCCCCGAACGGGCCCAGACGCTGTAGGTCTTCGACGGTCGGAACGCGAAATGCCCCCCCGAGCACGACGTCGATATTCGTCGACCCCGAGCCTCCGAAATCACGATCGAGTGTGGCATGGCGGAACGATGCGCGGAAGGAATCGAGACCACGCTTGGCGAGCGAGAGTCCAGCGGCCGCACGGTGCCCGCCCCAGGCGCTGAGCTCGGACGCACAGGCTGCAAGCGCTCGATGGACGTCGAACTCCGCCGTCGTCCGGGCGCTGCCATGACCGTGCTCCCCGTCGAACGAGATCGCGATCGCCGGGACACCGAACGCGTCTACCAATCGAGCGGCGACTATGCCGACGACCCCGCGGTGCCATGTGTCGCTCGCCACGATCACACCCTCCTTGGGCGCGTCGCCGTAAACTGCGAGCGCTTGAGCAAGTGCTTCGTCGGTGGCTCGATTGGCGAGCGCCTTGCGTTCCTCGTTCCTAGCTTCGACCTCTTGGAACAAGTCACGAGCCTCGGTGGAGGTCTTGGCGGCGAGAAAACGAAGTGTGAGATCGGCGGCGCCGAGCCTACCGGGGGCGTTGAGGCGAGGTGAAAAGCGGAATGCCACATCGGCCGCAGTGAGCTGCGAAGTCTCGGGGATCTTCGCCGCTTGGCGCAATGTCACGAGGGCTGGTCTAGTCTTGGGGGAACCAAGCGTCTTCAGACCGGCTCGAACCAGACGCCGGTTGTCACCGGTCAGCGGCGCAACATCGGCGATCGTCCCAATCGCAACGAGGTCGAGCCACGCGCGAAGGTCGAGTGATGCATCCAGCTCGGAACGAAGTGCCGCGCTCAACGAAAAGGCGAGCCCGGCGCTGCAGAGGCCCTTGTACTCGAACGCGCATTCCGGTCGATGCGGGTTGAGGAATGCCAAAGCCGGCAAGCGCTCCTCAGGCACGAGGTGGTGATCCACCACGATCACGTCGACTCCGTTGCCCATCGCCGTGGCGATGCGTTCATGGTCACTCGAACCGCAATCGCAGGTAACCAGCAACCCGGGCCGCTCGGCGAGACAACGCTGGAGGGCCAGCTGGCTGAGGCCGTATCCGCCATTAAAACGATCGGCGATGAGGGTTTGCACCTCTCCGCCGAGCGCAGCGATCACCTCACTGAGGATTAGCGCCGACGTCGTGCCGTCGACATCGTAGTCTCCGAACACTACGATACGC
>JBAVOF010000579.1:0-1542 GCA_049691835.1 Polyangiales bacterium | reverse complement strand
GTGGTGGCCCGTCCTGTTCTGGTGGCCGTCGCCCATGGCGAGGGAATCCGGTGGCCGCGATAGCGATATCGCTTCACCGGGACCTCGGCGGGCCACGCGAGCCTCGTGCCTTCGCGGCTGGTCCAGTTGCGCCCCCAGCACCGTCGCTTGATCTGTTTCCAGGTCAGCCGCGGGTGCTTCTTGCGCAGCCAGCGGATCACTCGCCACCACAGGTAGTAGCTGAGATACGCGAAGCAGCGCTTAGCCGCGTTATGACGGTGGTAGTTGGTCCAACCCCGCAGGATTGGGTTGAGCGCGTGGATCAGCTGATCCAGCGAGAGGTTCGTCGTGCTGCGGCTGGTCAGCATCTTGATGCGGTGCATGACCTCGCGCAGCGCTCGTTCGCTTGGGAACGTGTAGGCGACGTGCTTGCCAGCGGTCCGCCAGGGTTTCCGCACAATGCGGAACCCGAGCAGATCGAAGCCGTCGTCGACGTGGGTGATGTGCGTTTTCTCGGGCGAGAGCGTCAAACGCATCTGCTCTGCCATGAACTTGGCCGTCTGCTCCTTGATTGCGTGGGCTTGGGCTTCGGTGCCGCGCACCAGGATCACGAAGTCGTCCGCGAAGCGGATCATTCGATAGCTGGGGTGGCCTTGTGCCCGGTCACGCCAGCGCTGGTCGTGTGTGCGTGCTGCCCATGCCGCCTCGAAGTGGCGGTCGAGTACCGAGAGGGCAATGTTCGACAGAAGGGGCGAGAGACCCGACCCTTGTGGCGTGCCCGATGGCGTCGCGGCCAGGGACCCTTGCTCGCGCATGATCCCTGCGGCGAGGAACAGTCGGATCAGTCCCAGGACGCGCTTGTCGGTTACCCGAGAGCGCACCTGTTCCATCAAGAGGCCTTGATGGATCTGCCCGAAGCAGTCCTTGACGTCTCCTTCTATCACCCACTCATACGAGCGAGGGGCGTGGATGAAGAACCGCACTTCTTCGATGGCGTCCTGCGCCCGTCGCCCGAGCCTGAATCCATACGAGGTCGGGCAGAAGTCCGCCTCGAAGATCGGCTCGAGCACGAGCTTGGCCGCCGTCTGCACGATCCTGTCGCGCACCGTCGAAATGCCCAGGCTTCTGAGCTTCCCCGAGCGCTTCGGGATCAACCGCTCACGCGCGGGCAGCGGACGGTAGGTGCCAGCCTTGAGCTCCTCGCGGAGCTTCCCGAGGGCACCGTCAACGCCCATCTGCTCGACATGCTTGCGGGTCTGGCCATCGACACCGGCGGTTCGAGACCCCCGGTTGCGTTTCACCCGTTCCCATGCGACAAGCAGCGTCGCGGGGTCGCAGACCAGGTTGAACAGGTCGCCGAAGCGCGCCCGCTCATCCTGGACTGCCCATCGGTGCAGCTTGGTCTGCCATCCCAGTACCCGCCGCTCGGCCTCTTGGGCCGAGAGCGGCACGGACGCCTTCACGCCCGTTCTCCCGAACGGCGTCTGATGCTGCGGTCCTGCTGTCCGCCTTCGCCATGCGCCGGGCTTTCCCCGGCTCGGACTACTACGCGGACTCCGACAC
>JBAVOF010000578.1:0-2164 GCA_049691835.1 Polyangiales bacterium | reverse complement strand
CCTGCATTCGCGAGACGGGCGCATTACCGCCTTCTTTGGCCGCTTCCTTTCGCGCTCCGTCCGGACAGGCGGCAATCGCTCGCTCCGTGCTCTCCGGAATGCACATCGGAGCTGTGCTCATCGGCTCTTGCTCCGCGGCGGCCTTCCCCCCCGTGATCATCGCAGCCAAGCCCAAGACGAGGCCTGCCGCGCAGTTTGATTTCGTCAGCGAGTGCATAGGTTTGTCACCTGTTGTCGATAGAACCCGAGCTCGTCTCGCCACCACTCCCCATTGAACGGCCAGAGCTGATGTTCCTCGTCCACGTTCACATCGCCACCCTTGGATTGTTTGGCGAGCGACATCTGTTGTTGAAGCTCCTGATCGATTTGACCGCGACGGAATGTCGCGATTTCGAGCTCGACCGTATCGACCTGGTTGCTCAGGTCCCGAAGCTCGCGAATCAGTCGCTGGTAGCGGCCGCGTGCGAGGTCGCCGGCCTGGTCGACCGCGAATGCTCGCGCGAGCGAAACGTCTTCGAGAATTTTCCCACCGACGGATGAGGCCTGAAATTGGTCGCTCGACTTCGCCAGGCGTGCCTCTTCGCGGTCGAGGATTGACACATACTCCAGATGTTGAAGCACCGTACGGTCGCTCAGGGCGGTCGACACGATCGGGCGAACCCGAGGCGAAAGGTCGGCCTGGTTGGCCTGCACGTTCTTGAGGAACTCGAAGAACTCCGCGTTGTCCTGATACCTCATGAGCACAGCGTCGAGCTCCGTCTTGACCGGATCGTAGCGGTCGTGGAACTGCGCCACCGTGGACTCCGCGTTATCAACCTGACAGTTCACGAAGAATGTGACGGCCTTGAGCACGAGCGCTTCGGGGTAGAACGCGTCCTCGAAGTACGGTGAATACAGCGTATGGACGTTGCCGAGGGCGCGCGAGTACTCGTCCGCAAGGAAGAACGCCCAGGACGACTCGAAAAGCGAATCGAGCCAATACTCACTAGACTGTTCGATCTTCGTCCAGGACTCGACCGATTGGCCGAGCAGCGTACCGTCGATTGTGTCGCCTTTCCCTTGATTCGCTGCCGTGTAGTAGACACGAGCGAGCGAAATCCAAGCAAGGTTGCGCATGCGGTCCTCGTCAACGCCCTCGACGTCACCCGCATCGATCGCCTCGAGAATGGCACGGAACGACGCGATGGCGGGTCGGGCCTGGCGCATGCGGACGAAGGAAATGCCCTCGAAGAACTTCGCATATGCGTACTGAGACGACTTGGCGTCGACCTCTTGAAAGACGTCGATGGCCTGTCGGAACGACGCCTGCGCGTAGAGATGACGTCCCATCAAGTAGAGCAAATGGTTGTAGAGCCGCGAGTCCTTTTCTTTGAACTCCTCGAGGGCTCCGATGCCATATCGGCCAACCTTCTCGATGATCCCAGACGACTCCGGAAGCTTCGACGCAAGCATGCCGAGCCACTGCAGCGTCTCGCCGAAGTGCAAGTGCGCGGGCCCCTGTGCGCTAATGTCGTCGAACACCGTCAGCGCGGATTGGTAGTAGCCCATCTGGTAGAGAGACTGACCCAGCAAGAACTGCGCATGCTGACGATTACCGCGGTCGTCTTTCGACTTCCCCGACGAGACCAGCTCAAAGCCGATGGCCGCGTCTTCGTATTTCTTGCTCTCGAACGCGCTCTGCGCTTCGGCCATCTTTTGCGACGGTTTGCCGAGCTTCACGGGCGCTTTGCTTTGCCCCGTTTCCTCGAGACCGAAGCTCATATCCTGTGCGCCGACCCACACTGGCGTGGCCAAACCGCAGATCAGCACAGGCGCCGCCAAACAGCGGATCCAGTTCATAAAGCGCTCCTTCGTGCGGAAGCTTGGTCTGCCAAGTTCCCCCCTGACCCCCAAATTTCGAACGAAACCGACCCCTTCCGGTTTGCTCGGCTACCATCATAGAAAGCAGCCGAAGGGGTCGTCAAGGTATAGCACCACTGAGCTTTTGACGGGCTGACTGCAATTGAGGCTGGCAACGTGCTTCTCGACCTGACAAATTTAGCCTGAGGCGTGGGCCAAACCCCATGTCTCCCTTTTCTGACCCCACGCGGCAGGGGAAGTTTGGGTGCGATCGCTTAATGTCGTTATGCTGTGGGTGACCGGGGGCTCTTAGGGGGGCATGATG
>JBAVOF010000577.1:0-2841 GCA_049691835.1 Polyangiales bacterium | reverse complement strand
GGGCGTCGCGGGTTCGCGATTTGTTCGAGCAGGGCAAGAAGCACGCCCCATGCATCATCTTCATCGACGAAATCGATGCCGTCGGCCGTCATCGTGGCTCTGGCCTCGGTGGTGGTCACGATGAGCGCGAGCAAACGCTCAATCAGCTCCTCGTCGAGATGGATGGTTTCGAGTCGAGCGAAGGTGTCATCATCATCGCGGCGACCAACCGACCCGACGTCCTCGACCCTGCGATCCTTCGGCCCGGCCGCTTCGATCGTCGCATCATCGTGCCACGACCCGACCTGAACGGGCGTTTAGGCATTCTAGCCGTCCACACCCGGCGCGTGCCGCTCGGCGATGATGTGCAACTCGACATCATCTCGCGCGGGTCGCCGGGCTTCTCAGGCGCCGATTTGGAGAACCTGGTCAACGAGGCGGCGCTCTTGGCAGCGCGTCAAGACAAAGACGTCGTCTCCATGGCCGACTTCGAGATGGCCAAAGACAAAGTCATGATGGGTTCCGAGCGTCGCTCGATGGTGATCAGTGAGCACGAGCGCAAGACGACGGCGTATCACGAAGCGGGGCACACGCTCGTCGCATGGATGCTCCCGAATCACGACCCCATCCACAAGGTCACGATCATTCCACGAGGCCCCGCATTGGGCCTCACGATGGCGCTTCCCGAGGAGGACCGCCTCAGCTATAGCGCGGACTGGGTTCGGGACCGCATCGCCATGGCACTGGGGGGACGCCTGGCCGAAGAGGTCGTCTTCGGCCAGCTCACCACCGGCGCCGCGGATGACTTCAAGAAAGCCACGCAGCTCGCGCGCTCCATGGTCACCGAATGGGGTATGAGCACGCGGCTCGGTCCCCTCTCCTACGTCGAGAAAGAGGAGATCGGCTTCCTCGGACAGTCCTATCACAAGGACTACTCCGAGGAGACCGCCAAGGAAATCGACGACGAGGTTCGACGAATCATCAGCACGCAGTACGATCGCGCCAAGGTGGTGATCGAGGGGCATCGTATCCAGCTCGACGCGATCGCGGAAGCCCTGCTCGAACGCGAGACCCTCGGCCGCGAAGAGATCGAGGCGATCATGTCCGGGAAGGATCTGCCGCCCCCCGTGATCGTGAGCGTGCCGACCTACGCTGAGAAGCGTAGGGAGAGCGAAGAGAAGCGAAAGGGCACGATCTTTCAGCCCCGCCCGCGAGAGGTCCCGACCGCAGGGTAGTTGACGGAGGTTCTGATGCCCGAGCTGTGGGGCGTCCTCAATGTGACGCCAGATTCTTTCAGCGACGGGGGTAGGTACCTCGAATCAGGTGCCGCGATCGAACACGGCCGGCGTCTGCTTCGCGAGGGGGCGGACGTTTTGGATGTAGGCGGGGAGTCCTCGCGGCCGGCCGGCGGAAGGTACGGGCGAGGCTTCGAGGAGGTGCCCGCAAGCGAAGAAATTTCGCGGGTCGTTCCAGTGATCGAGGCGCTGGCGGGAGAGCTCCGAGCGCGGGTCTCGGTCGACACCGTCAAGGCCCAGGTCGCCATTGCCGCTCTGGCAGCGGGCGCACGCATCATTAATGATGTGCGCTGCGCAGAGGATCCCAGGCTCGCGGAGGCCGCCGCAGCGGCTGGCGCCGAGTACGTGATCATGCACAACCGCGGCCGCGGCGAGGTCCGCCCACCCAACACCGACTACGTGGACGCCGTCCAGGAGGTCCTCGATGAGCTTCTGGCGGCAGCTGAACGCGTGGAGCGGGCGGGCGTGGCGCGGGGGTCTGTCTGGATCGATCCCGGCGTCGGATTCGCCAAGACCGCCCAGCAGTCCGCACTGCTTCTAAGTTCTCTTGGGCGTTTTCGAAAGACCGGATACCGTGTACTGGTGGGTCCTTCGCGGAAATCCTTCATCGCCGAGCTTGCGCCGAACGGCAATGGCGAGCTGCCCCCGGCCGACAACCGGCTCGGCGGCACAGCAGCCGCTGTCGCGATCTGCGTGGCGGCCGGTGTCGACGCCGTCCGGGTCCACGACGTGGGTGTGATGAGTCAGCTGGTTCGTGTAGCCGAAGCACTTCGTGCGTCTGCTGAGGGCGGATCATGATCGACGTGCTCACCCAGCTTAGCGATGGTTTCATGGCCTTTTTCCAACGAAGCCTCGGGGACGTGCTCCACGATTGCTTCGACATCGGCCTGGTTGCGGTCCTCATCTACTGGGCGCTGGTGATCTTGCGGGGCACGCGCGCGATGCAAGTTGCCATCGGCTTGTGCCTGGTGTTTGTTGGCTATCTCTTTGCCCGCCGTGTCGGCTTGGTTACAGTCACCACGATCCTCGATTCCGTGCTCGCCTACCTCGCGGTAATCGTCGTGATCATCTTTCAATCCGACATTCGGCGCGCGCTCGCGAGAATGGGGAGACGGCCCCTGCTTCGTGGGCAACGCACCGCCAAAGAGACGCAAACGATCGAAGAAGTGATCAAGGCTGCAGGAACTCTCGCACAGAAGCGCATCGGGGCGTTGATCGCGTTCGAACGAACCGCCGCGCTCGACGAGTTCATCGAGCGCGGGACCGAGGTCGACGCGGCGGTCAGCAAGGAGCTGCTGCACAGCATATTCGTTCCGAGTTTCGAAAACCCGATGCACGATGGCTCCGTGGTGATTCGCGAGGGACGTATTTGGCAAGCCGGTGTATTCCTACCGATGGCTGGCTCCGCGGGCGGCGACCGTTCTCTTGGTGCACGTCATCGAGCGGGAATTGGCATCACCGAAGAAACCGACGCGGTCGTGGTCGTGGTCAGCGAAGAGCGCGGGGCTATTTCGCTGTGTTTCGATGGCAACATCGTTCGCAATCTCGATGTCGCCTCCCTCCGGGA
>JBAVOF010000576.1:0-2804 GCA_049691835.1 Polyangiales bacterium | reverse complement strand
CTGCTACGTGGATGTGCAAAGCCCTAGCGTGCACATCGACGTAGACGCTCCCAATGCCTCGCAGGAGGGAATGTCTAAGACTCACCGTGATCGGCGGTCCTGAGCTCGACTGTCACCGGCACGCCTTGCCGAAGAGTCCGTAGTACAACGCAGCAGTGCTCCGCGGCCGCCAATAGTTTGGCTTTCATTTTCGGCGGTGTGTCTGGTCCCAGCTCGAGTTGCACGCTCACAGTCATGTGCTGGAACCCCACCGGGACCTCCTGCGACACGCATAGCGTCCCGCGCAGATCCACATCCCCGGCGACTGAGACCTCGAGCGACCGGATCTCGACATGCAGTTGACACGCTATCTGACGAATCGTCGAATCGGCGCAAGCCGCTAGCGCGGCGCACAAGATGTCTCCCGGGTTTGGAAAATCGTGCAAGCCGCCGAGTCCACGGTGCACGCCGACCGGTGCCTTGACGCCGTATACGAGTCCGATTTCGACCTCACTGTGCAGTGGGTCGCTCGGCGCGTAGCGCGTCTGCGCAGTGCGCGCTCCATCTTGGATCATCGCTCGTTCAGGGTCCTTGCGATAGGTCCGGATGAGCCCGCCCCGTCGTTGATTCATGAGCTCCCCCGGGCTTGATTGTTCGATAGCGGATGCGGATGTCATGCTTTGCCTCTTTCTGTGGCGCTTTCGCCCAAGCGCGCTGTGCGATCTTCTAACGGAGCGCGGCTCCAACCAAGAGGCGCCAGAAGCAAGGAGGCGGCCGCTAGATTGCGCGTAGCGGCTGCTTTGAGACGCGTTCCTTGGAGCGCAGAGCCGAGCGTTGTCCACAACCCCTCTGACGGTTAGGTTTGCTCTGTGCCCAACATCCGTTTTTGCCAAGCGACCGACGGAGAACGGCTCGCCTATGCCACCGATGGCGAAGGACCCGCGATCCTGTTTCCGGCATGGTGGATCAGCCATGTCGAAAAGGATTGGGAACATGACCGATTTCGCGAATTCTTCAGCGCATTGGCGCAGCAACACCTCGTGGTTCGCTACGATCGAGTTGGTGTCGGGCTGAGCGACCGAACACGGGACCAACACAAGATTACGATCGAGCGTGAGGCGAGTGATTTGGAGCGTCTCATCGACCACTTGGGGCTCGACGAGGTCACGCTGTTCGCCGTATCTTGCGGCGGACCGACGGCAGTCACGTATGCAGCTCAGCACCCGACGCGGGTTCGGAACATGATCCTGCACGGTTCGTATCTTCGCGGCTGCACCATTGGCAACGCGGAGACGCGCGCGGCCATGCTGGGCCTCGTTCGAGCAAGCTGGGGGCTTGGCTCGAAGACGCTCGCCTCGATATTCACACCGGACCTCTCACCCGAGGAAATTCGGCGCACGACGAGAATGCAACGTGATGCAGCGGACAGCGAAACCGCAGCGCAGTTGCTTTCGCTCACGTACGCAGGCGACGTCGCAGCGATCGCACCTCAAATTCAAGTGCCATGCCTCGTACTACACCGGCACGACGACAGCGCCATTCCATTCGACTCCGGGCGCGAGCTTGCCGCGAACCTACCGGACGCGGCTTTTACGCCGCTCGAGGGCACGGCCCATCCACCGTGGGAAGGCGACACCGGCCCGGTCTTGGACGCGATTTTCGCCTTTCTCGGTACGGGCGAAACAGCTCAAACCGCGACACAAACCGCACACCCCGCGCCAAACGCCCTTGTTCGCCAAGGCAACGTCTGGACACTCACGTTTGACGCGGTTCATGCGCACCTCAAGCACTGCAAGGGACTTGCCGATCTTGCAGCTCTTCTGGCGGTCCCCGGAAAAGAAATCTCGGCGTTGGCGCTCATGCGTGGAATCGAACAGTCAGCGCCGACGAGCAGTGGCCACGAGATTCTGGACGAACGTGCACGAACCGAATACCGCGCACGCTTGGCGGCCATCGACGAAGCCCTCGAGGAGGCGCAGTCGTTCAACGATCTCGGCCGGATCCAGCGTCTCGAACAGGAGCACGATGCGATCTTCGCCGAGCTTCGCGCGGCGACCGGGCTCGGCGGCCGAAGTCGCAAGCTCAAGGATCCAGGCGAACGTGCGCGCAAGGCGGTTACTGCCCGAATCCGCATGAGTATCGAACGCATCGCCGAGGCACACCCGGCTGCCGGCGAGCACTTCGCAAGTACGGTCCGCACGGGCTCATTCTGCTGCTACGAGCCGAAAACAGCGATCGATTGGCGGCTTTGACTCCGCTAGAAACGCTCTAGCGGGCTGCGCGACTCGCCCTGGCGCCCTTTGGACAAGGACGATGACCGTCCGAGCGACCAAGGAGAACGCCATGAACCGTCCTGACGATTCCGATCCCACCCGCCAAGCTACCCTGCTCTCGACCCCCGCTCGCTGGGCGACATTGATCTATGCGACGGTCTGCTACGCGGGATTCCATGCGGTCTTTCTCTGGATGGTGGCCTTCCTCAACGACATCCCGTTCCTTCCCTCTGTCAATTCCGGCGCGCCCCGTCACTGGGCCGCGGCCATGGCGATCAACCTCGGCCTCATTCTGCTCTTCGGTCTGCAACACAGCGTGATGGCCCGGCGCTCGTTCAAGAAAGCCTGGACCAGGATCATCCCGGAGCCCGCCGAACGAGCAACATACGTCCTCGCAACCGTGGTCTGTCTCGCTCTTGCCTTCGCGTTTTGGTCGCCGATGACCAGGACGATCTGGCGCGTCGAGCAGCCGGTCACCGTCTATGTCATTCTAGCGGTGCAAGCGGTCGGCTGGGCCACTCTCGTCTTGGCCACGTTCGCACTCGACCACTT
>JBAVOF010000575.1:0-2816 GCA_049691835.1 Polyangiales bacterium | reverse complement strand
CAAACGACAATCGCAGAGGCAGCGCTCATCAACTCCAAAAGTAAGGACGAAAAGCCCGCTGGCTAGGGTATCAGAGCAGATTCATCGGCGCTGACACTCGCACGGGCGTTAGCACTGAAAGACACCGCTTGACGCCTCCGCGGGG
The DNA here is from genome assembly GCA_049691835.1 of Polyangiales bacterium. Taxonomy (GTDB): domain Bacteria; phylum Myxococcota_A; class Polyangia; order Polyangiales; family Houyiibacteriaceae; genus SG8-38. Next base: position 2,671 of record JBAVOF010000575.1, on the reverse strand, counting down.
CCAGCCCATATTCCGCCCCTTTCAAACAGAGAAATACCCATTTTTCCAAGAGATTTAGCGCGAGTAACCCATGGCATTGACCGCCGATAGAAAGACCGAGCTGATCGGACAGTTCCGCAACCACGAGACGGACACCGGTTCCCCCGAGGTCCAGATCGCGATTTTGAGCGAGCGGATCAACTACCTGACCGAGCACTTCAAGACCCACGATAAGGACCATCACTCCCGACGAGGCTTGCTGAAGCTGGTCAGCCAGCGACGCCGGCTCTTGGACTATGTTCGGTCCCAGGACCTGGAGCGATACCGCAAGATCATTTCAGAGCTTGGCATTCGGAAGTAAGCTGAGCCCGGGGACGTTGTCCCGGTAGAACGTTGGTTGCTTTGCGTCGGGTCCGGAGTTCGCTCTTCGCTTCGATGATTTGAGTGGATGCTCAAATCCTGGAATCGGGGACCGAGACCGCTCTCGATGTGACGCGGACCGCATGCGCGGTTGTGCCGCGCGGAAGGCAAAGAGAGCGATGATAATCAGAGAATCCGTTCAAGTTGGTGACAAGACGATCACCATCGAGACGGGCCGCATTGCCAAGCAGGCGGCCGGCTCGGTGTTCGTGAGCTGCGGCGAGACGATGGTGCTGGTCACCGTATGTGGCGCAAAAGAGGCAAGGCCGGGACAGCCGTTCTTCCCGCTCACCGTCGACTACGTCGAGAAGACCTACGCCGCCGGCAAGATCCCCGGAGGCTTTTTCAAGCGTGAGGGCAAGCTGCGGGATAACGAGGTGCTCACCTCCCGACTGATCGACCGGCCGTGCCGCCCCCTCTTCCCCGAAGGCTACATGGCCGAGACTCAGGTCATCGCCACGGTGATGAGCGCAGACGCAAGCAATCAGCCGGACGTCCTGGCGATGATCGGCGCTTCCGCGGCGATTCACATCAGCCCCATCCCTTGGTCCGGTCCGATCGCCGGCGTGCGTGTTGCACGCGTCGACGGAAAGCTGATCGCGAACCCGACTTACGAGGAGCAGAAGAGCAGCGAGTGTGAGCTACTGATCGCGGCTACGAAAGACGCCATCGTCATGGTCGAAGGTGAAGCCACGGAAATGTCCGAAGAGGACATGATCGGCGCCATTCAATTCGGTCACCAGGCGGTGCAGGGGGTTCTCGAGCTGATCGACAAGATCCGTGAGGCCGTTGGCAAAGAGAAGTGGCCATTCACGGCCCCCAAGCGCGACGCGAGAATCGATGCGCGCGTCAAAGAAGTCGGCGTGCAGAAGGTCATCGAGGCCTGCAACATCGCGGAGAAACATCCGCGTTATGATCGCTTCAGCGAAATCAAGAAAGAAGTCGCCGCCGAGCTCGCTGACGAGTTCCCCGCGCTCGAGGCGGACATCAAGGACGCATACGAAGCGCTTCGCTACGACACGATGCGGGCGCAGGTGCTCGACGACAAGCGTCGGGTCGACGGACGCGACTACAAGACGGTGCGTCCGATCGCGATCGAGGTAGGCCTCCTTCCGCGTGTGCACGGTTCTTCGTTGTTCACCCGAGGCGAGACTCAGGGCATCGTGACCACCACCCTCGGCACGCGCCAGGACGAGCAGAAAATCGACGGCCTCACCGAGGAATTCTACAAACCGTTCATCCTGCACTACAACTTCCCCCCGTACTCAGTCGGCGAGACGAAGTTTCTCCGCGGTCCCGGACGGCGCGAGGTCGGACACGGCAACCTCGCCGAGCGCGCGCTGACGAAGGTCTTGCCTTCTCACGAGGATTTCCCCTACACGATGCGCATCGTTTCGGAGATTACCGAGTCGAACGGCTCGTCATCGATGGCAACTGTCTGCGGGGGCAGCCTGGCGATGATGGACGCGGGCGTGCCGATCAAGGCGCCCGTGGCAGGCGTTGCGATGGGTCTCATCATGGAGGGCGAGAAGTACGCCGTTCTGACCGATATCCTCGGAGATGAAGACCACCTCGGCGACATGGACTTCAAGGTCTGCGGAACGGGCAAAGGCATCACTGCGATCCAGATGGACATCAAGATCGCCGGCTTGAAGCAGGAGATCATGCACGAGGCGTTGACGCAGGCCCGCGAGGGACGGTTGCACATCCTCGAGAAGATGAACGAGGTCATGCCGACGCATCGTCCCGAGCTGTCCAAGTATGCGCCGCGCATCGAGACGCTCAAGGTCAAGCCTGATCAGATCCGCGTGATCATCGGACCGGGCGGCAAGATGATCAAGGCCATCACCGATCAAACGGGCGCCAAGATCGACATTAGCGACGATGGCACGGTCAGCATTGCCTCGCCGGACGGCGAAGCTCTCAAGAAGGCGATCGAGATCATCGAAAGCCTCACGCTCGAACCGGAGATCGGCGCCAAGTACAAGGGCATCGTGCGCCGCGTCGAGAACTACGGGGCGTTCCTCGAGATCGCGCCTGGCAAGGATGGGCTGCTTCACATCACCGACATGGACTGGGGCTTCGTCGAGAAGGTGCCGGACGTGATGGACCTCGGCGACGAGGTCCAGGTGATGATCAGCGACATCGACCGGGAGGGTCGCATACGGCTTTCACGCAAGGCGCTTCTTGAAAAGCCGGAAGGCTACGTCGAGCCGGAGCGCAAAGAACGCCGCGAAAGCGGCGGGCGAGAGGGCGGACGCGACGGCGGTAG
>JBAVOF010000574.1:0-5557 GCA_049691835.1 Polyangiales bacterium | reverse complement strand
GTATTCGCGGGCTTCGAGCCATGCGCGCGCTCGAACATGTCGTCGTACGCGCCGGCGACACTGCCATGAAACACTTTCGCCAAGGTGTCATCCCAGAGAAAAAACCCGATCGCAGTCCCGTGACCGTGGCCGACCGCGAGGTGGAGCAAGCGATTCGCGCACACGTCCTGACCACGTACCCAGAGGCCGAGTTCTACGGCGAGGAAACCGGCCGCCGAGGCGACAATCCTGGACTCCGGTTCATCGTCGATCCGATCGATGGAACAAGGGCGTTCGTTCGTGGGTTACCTACATGGTCGGTCCTGCTCGGGATCGAGTCGGATGGGGTTCCGGTCGCCGGGATCGCATACATGCCGGCAGAGGGGGATCTGTTTTCCGCCGTGCAAGGCAACGGCGCGACACACAACGGCGCGTCGATTCATGTGTCCAAGGTGTTCGCCCTGGCCGATGCGACGGTGACCCACGGCTGCCTGCAGCAGTTCACCATGGCCGGGGTGGGCGATGCCCTGATTCGGCTCGCGGGCGCGTGCGACGCGGCACGTGGGATGCCCGATTTCGACGGCTACAGGCAGGTCCTGCTCGGTCGCGCCGATGCGATGGTGGACCCGGCGGTGATGCCCTACGACATCTGCGCGCCGGCCGTCCTGATACGCGAGGCCGGCGGGAGATTCAGCTCGCTCAGCGGCGAAGAGACGATCTACGGAGGCGGCGGCATCGCGAGCAACGGCTTCGTCCACGACGAATTGGTCGCCGCCCTGGCGGCAAGTCCGCCGCAATAGCGGAGCAAACCGGCAGCTCGATGCAACGGCTTGCTTTCAGGCGCGTCTTGCGGAAGGTTCCCCCGCCCGAACCTCAGGAGAGAAGTATGACGAAACCAGTGCGGCGAGCAGGTGTGATCGGAGCGGGCGTTATGGGCAGCGGCATCATGGCGCACTTTGCAAACGCCGGAGTCGACGTGGTGATGCTCGACATCGTGCCCCCAGGGCTCAGCGATGCGGACAAGAAGAACCCTGCCAAGCGCAATCAGTTCTCCGCCGGGGGCCTGCAGGGCGCGCTCAAAGCAAAGCCAGCGGCATTTTTCCACCCGACCTACGCCGAGCGCGTCACTATCGGCAACCTCGAGGACGACATCGGCCTTCTCAAGGGCTGCGACCTGGTCATCGAAGCGATCGTCGAGAACATCGACATCAAGCGAAAGCTGTTCGACAAGCTGGAAAACACGATCGACGAGGGAACCATCGTCGCGTCGAACACCTCCGGGCTCCGTATCGCGGACATGCTCGAGGGACGCGGGAAGGCATTCCGAAAGAGCTTCCTCGTGATGCATTTCTTCAACCCGGTTCGATACATGAAGCTCCTCGAGCTCGTCGCCGGCGAGGAGACCGACCCTGCCGTGATGGGACGCATGAAGGCCTTCGGAGAGGACCAGCTCGGCAAGGGCATCGTCGTCGGCAAGGACACTCCAAATTTCGTCGGCAACCGAATTGGCTGCTACTCGATGTCGCTCACCATGAACGAGATGATCGACGCGGGCCTCACGCCTGAAGACGTCGATGCGATCACCGGTCCGCCCATGGGGCATCCGAAGAGCGCCAGCTTTCGAACCGCTGACATGGTCGGGCTCGACACCTTCAAGCATGTCTCGGACAACTGCTACGCGGCGCTCGTCGACGACCCGGAGCGGGACGTCTTCAAACCGCCGAAGTTCATGGTCGAGATGGTCGAGCGAAAGATTCTCGGCAACAAGAGCCGCGGCGGGTTCTACAGAAAGGGCAAGGAAGGGATTGAGACCTTCGACCCCATCAAGCTCGAATACCGGGCTAAGGCCGGGGACGAGGACATCAAGAAGTTCTGCAAGAGCCTCCGAGGATCGCCAGCGCAGCGGGTGAAGGCACTGGTCGCCAACGACGGCCCCGCGGGCAAGTTCGCTTGGAACGTCCTCTCGCGCACACTGGCGTACTCGGCCAACAAGATCGGCGAAATCACCGATCAGGTCGAAGCCATCGATGATGCGATGAAGTGGGGTTACAACTGGGATCTCGGCCCGTTCGAGACCTGGGACGCCATCGGCTTCAAGGCCGCCTACGAGCGAATGCGAGCCGACGGGCTTTCGCTGCCGGCCTCCGTCGACAAGATGGTCAAGTCCGGCGCGCAGAGCTTCTACACCGAGGACGGTCGCGTGTTCAATCTCATCAAGGGCGAGTATGAAGCCCGCGACATCGACCCGCGGAACGCCAGCCTGACCGTGCTGCGCCAGGGCAACTCGGCGGTGTTCAGCAACCGGGGCGCGGAGGCCTGGGACCTCGGCGACGGTGTGCTGGGCCTGACCTTCACGACGAAAGCCAACAGCATCGACGACACGGTGGTCGAGGCCCTGGGCAAGTCCGTCGAAATCGCGGAGCGCGAGTTCCGTGGGCTTCTGATCTACAACCAGGGCGACCACTTCTGTGTGGGCGCGAATCTCTTCGCGGTCGTGATGGCGGCACAACAGAAGCAGTGGGACCAACTTCGCGGAACCATCAAAGGGCTACAGGGCGCAGTACAACGGATGAAGTACTCACCCATCCCGGTCGTGGCGGCGCCCTTCGGCATGACCGTGGGCGGCGGCTTCGAAGTCTGCATGGGCGCAGACGCGGTGCAGGCCGTATCGGAGACCTACGTCGGCCTCGTCGAAGTAGGCGTCGGCCTACTTCCGGGCGGTGCGGGCAACATGAACATGCTCTGGCGCGCTCTCGAGGGGATTCCGGACGGCACCGATGTGGACACCCTGCCCTTCGTCTCCCGCACGTTTCAAAACATCGCGATGGCACGAGTCGCCACCGGCGCCGGTGAGGCCCGGGAGTTTGGGTACTTCCGCAAATCCGACGGCATTTCGTTCGACAAGGCGCGGCTTCTGACCGAGGCCAAAGGACGCGTCATCGGCATGGCCGAGGCCGGGTATCACCCGCCACCCCGGCGCACGTATCGTCTTCCGGGCGAGAGCGGCATAGCGACCCTCGACATGATGATCGATACGCTGCTCGCAGGAGGCTACGCGAGCGAGCACGATGCGCTCATCGCCCGCAAAGTCGCGATGGTGCTTTGCGGTGGTCCCTCGGGGCACGCGCACCAGGTGACCGAGGAGCAGATGCTCGAGCTCGAGCGCGAAGCGTTCATCAGCCTCTGCGGCGAGCCGAAGAGCCAAGAGCGGATGCAGCACATGCTCACAACCAACAAGCCTTTGAGGAACTAGGCCAACCCGAAACGCACGAGCCAACAGGAAACCAGGAGTACAGACATGAGTAAGATCGTCGTCGTAGATGCGGTTCGAAGCGCGGTTGGGCGCGCGAAAAAGGGCTCACTAGCCAACAGGCGCCCCGATGAGCTGGCCGGTGAGGTCATTCGGGCACTGATGGCACGAAATCCCAAGGTGGATCCTGAAATGGTTGAGGATCTGGTTCTCGGTTGCGCATTTCCCGAGGGCGAACAAGGGATGAACGTCGCCCGGATGGTGGGAATGCTCGGTGGTCTGCCCGAGGAGACGTCGGCGCTGACCATCAATCGCTTCTGCTCCAGCGGGCTGCAATCGATCGCGTTGGCCGCGGGCACGATTAAGGCGGGGTACTACGACGTCGTCGTGGCCGGTGGGATGGAATCGATGACGATGGTGCCCATGACTGGCAACAAGCCGAGCGCATCCCCCGAGGTGATGGAGCAATACCCGGAGACGTACACTCCCATGGGCATCACTGCGGAGAACGTAGCCAAGCGATTCAACATCAGTCGCGAGCAGCAGGATGCTTTTGCCGCCCGTAGTCACGAGCTGGCGCTTGCTGCCATCGGCAAAGGTGCCTTCGACGAAGAGATCGTCCCTGTGCATGGCATCCAGTACGACGCCAACGGCCAGCGCCAGATGTTCGAGTTCAAGGTCGACGAGATGCCGCGCCCAGGCACGACGATCGAGGCGCTAGCACAGCTACGACCCGCATTCGCGCTGAACGGAAGTGTAACGGCTGGCAACTCATCTCCGCTGTCAGACGGCGCCGCAGCAGCGATCATCATGACGAAGAAGAAGGCCCAGAAGCTCGGCATCGAGCCGCTGGCCATCTTCAAATCCTTCGCCACCGTGGGGGTCGACCCCTCGATCATGGGCATTGGCCCCATCCCGGCGGTGCAAAAGTTGCTCGCAAAGAACGACCTCGAGATCGACGACATCGACATCTTCGAGGTCAACGAGGCGTTCGGTAGCCAGGCTGTCTACGTGCAACAGCAGCTCGGCATCCCCGACGAGAAGCTCAACGTGAATGGGGGCGCGATCGCGCTGGGTCATCCGCTAGGCTGCACGGGTGCCAAGCTAACCGCCACGGCGCTTCATGAGCTCAGACGTCGAGGCGGCAAGCGAGCCGTGGTCACGATGTGCATCGGCGGCGGCATGGGCGCGGCCGGCCTCTTCGAAGCCTTCGACTGACGCGAACGTCCCCGGGGCGCGGCGCTTACCACGTACCCGTGTTCTTCATCGACACCCAGGGCTCTTGGGGCTGCTGAGCGTTGCCGCGTTGTAGGAGCTCGATGGAGATGCCGTCGGGGGAGCGGATGAATGCCATGCGGCCGTCTCTCGGCGGGCGGTTGATCGTGACGCCGGCGTCGATCAAGCGCTGGCACAGGGCGTAGATGTCCTCGGTCTCGAATGCCAGATGCCCGAAGTTGCGGCCGCCGGTGTATTGCTCCGGATCCCAGTTGTAGGTGAGCTCGACCAGGGGCGACGATTGCGCCGCCGCGCGATCCAGATCCTCCGGCGCAGCCAAGAACACGAGGGTATAGCCGCCGGCTTCGCTGTTTTTGCGGGTGCGCTCGACCAGCCCGAGCTTGTTGCAGAAGAAGTCGATCGACGCATCGAGGTCGGTCACGCGGATCATGGTGTGGAGGTAGCGCATCGGACCCGAACTATAGCACCGGCTCCGTAGCAAGCGCCGACCCTCGAACCGACGCTGAGGCTGGCCCTGGCGCCACTGCGGACGCTGATGCAGACTCCGTCGTCATGGCCAAGGAATACGAAGCAATCGTCATTGGTGGTGGCCCTGGGGGTTATGTCGCCGCGATTCGGCTCGGACAGCTCGGCGTAAAGACGCTCTGTGTCGAGAAGGAAGCGATGGGCGGGGTCTGCCTCAATTGGGGCTGCATCCCCTCGAAGGCGTTGATCGCCGCCGCCAACCTCGCCAACAAGGTCCGGCACGCTGAGCACATGGGCATCACGGTGACAGACCTCCGGGTCGACGTGGCCAAGATGCAGCAGTGGAAGGAAGGTATCGTCAAGAAGCTCACCAGTGGTGTGACGACCCTGGTCAAGGGCAACGGTGGTGCGATCGTTCTGGGCCAGGCGAAGATCACCGGGCCCAAGTCCGTCGAGGTGACGAGCGCGGACGGGAAGAAAGAGACGTACACGGCCAGCAAGGGTATCATCGTGGCGACGGGCGCGCAGATGATTCAGATTCCGGGCTTCGAGCCCGACGGCAAGGTCGTGATCACCGCCCGCGAAGCCGTCAGCCTTCAGAGCGCACCCCAAAGCATGGTGCTCATC
>JBAVOF010000573.1:0-7772 GCA_049691835.1 Polyangiales bacterium | reverse complement strand
GGGCCGGCGGGCGCGCTCCTCTCCGTGCCACTGATGATGATCGTGCGCATCACGGCGGGGCAATCGCCCGATTGGGCTTGGCTCGAAATTCTCCTCGAGTCGCCAAGGCGCGCCTTCAAGGATCAGGAAAAGGCACAGACGCCGTAGCGCAACGCCACGCTCTCTTCGCCCGTCGGGCTCATGTTGAGAGCCGAATTGCGTGCGCGGTACCAATCGCTATGTCGCGTGGGACTCCGCGCGCAGAGGGCCTTTGTTCCGGCGATGCTCCTCTCGCTCCGGTCAATCCTCGTCGATGCCCGGTCTGTCGCAGAAGTGCCGGGCTTCGAGCTGCCGCTTCACTGCGCGAACCAACTCGCCGAGGTTCTTGTCGGCGTCCTCCAGTATCGCATGCCGCTCCTTGCTAGACTCGCGCCGGGCCAGCTCGCGCACGAGATAGTGTGACTCGGACAGCCCCTGGTTGAGCGACGTCAACAGCGTGCGCTCGAGCTCCGATCCCGTCGCTCCTTTGAAAGGCCCACCAACCTTTTCGCGCATCTCATTGCCCATCGCCTTGCGAGCGTCGCCGATCACCTGGGGCATCGACTGGCCCTCCAGGTCGATCGCGTCGTCGTGTTCGTCGAGTTCCTTCAACTGCTTGGCTAGCTTGCCGGCATAGTCGGCTACGGACCTTACGACCTCCTCGAAGGGGTCGCTCTCTCGCTTGACGATCAGGACTTTGTCCATGCCGGAGAACGCATCCATGGTCTTGTAGAGCAGGACGTACCCTGGATTCAGGCTGAGGTCGGGTTCGCGCCACGATGCATTGCGGTCGCACTCCCCCGACTCCGAAGACTTCGAACCCGAGGAGTCGGAGCGGGAGCAGGCGCCCAGGTTCAGGCCCATGACCGCCAGCCAAACGATGAGTAGGGTGTTGAGTTTCATGCCGCTCGAACGAACGATGTCACAACCGCGCGCAAGAAATGCACGTGGGACAGGAGGTTGAGACATGGGAACCGCGCGGGTGCCGTGACTTCACTTACGTCTTCCCATCGCACTAAATAGTGGTTATTACAACCACCCAGGTGTCATTGCGAGTTCAATCGGGAACAGGGCATCCGACGCTCAAAAGGTAAATCATATGAATAAGGATCAAGTCAAAGGGCAGTGGGATCAGATCCGAGGACGCGCGAAGAAGGCCTGGGGCGAGCTCAACGACGATGACTTCAAGAAGGCTGAAGGCTCCGTCGACAAGCTTTATGGCATCATCCAGGAGAAGTTTGGGGACACCAAGGAGGCTATTCAAAAGAAGCTCGACAAGCTTCACGTGAAATGAGGAGGAGCCCATGTTGTGGACAATCGCTGTCGTGCTCATTGTGCTTTGGGCGCTTGGACTAGTTAGCTCGTACACGATGGGTGGGTTCATCCACATCCTTCTCGTTGTTGCGGTGATCGTACTTCTGGTTCAAATCATCCAAGGCCGCCGAAGGCTTTGAGGTCGGCTGCGGAGGGCGACTTCAAAGTCCCCCGTCGTTCGGTGCCGCGCGCAGAGGTCTTTGTTCCGGCTATGCTCCGAAGGACGACGTTCGAAGAGACGTGCTTCGTCGGAGTTACACGCCAGCAGTCGCTGAGCGCTCTGTCGCGCATTCGTGCATGCGTATGGATCCGTGGGGAGGTCTTATCCCAAAGGGTGAGGCACGAGACGGCTCGGCTCGGTGGCGAGCTCGGAGGCCTTTGCTTCCATCGAGCGTCGCGTGATAGTCTCTGGCACGTGATGTCCCGATCTGCATTGGGCGCTTGCTGTCTTGCTGGCCTGGTTTCCGTAGTGTTGCTTTGTCCCGCTTGCGGCGAAGACTCCGGAGGATCGGGAGGATCGGGAGGCGCGGGAGGAGGCAATGGCCTGAGCAACGCGGAACGAGCATGTCAGCTTGCCACCGCCAGCATGGTGACGGCCGCTTTCGGGGTCACCGCCAGTGAAGGGGTGCCGGGGAATGCGAGCAATTGCGAGTTTGACACCCCGGGGGGCGAGACCGGATCGGTCAATGTGTTCTACTTTGGCGATGACTCGGGCTGGGAGGCCACTCGCAACGGCTACGAGATGAACCGTGGAGGCACCACCGATGTTCCGGGGGTCGGGGAAGAAGCGTTCTACCCAAACGACTTTGGTCCGACCGAGCTCGTGGTGCGAGCGAATGGAATCGTCTTCGCGGTATCTGCGTTCACGTTCTTCTCTGAGCCATCAGCCGCTTTGGCGGCAGACGTGGCGGAGCTCGCACAAGCAATCGCGGAAAGATAGATAGAGAGAGGCTCGCGTCTTGCCTCGCTCTCGACCCCGGGAACGAATGATAGTCTAGAAGGGGTCGCTGCCGCAGAGCTCCGCCGCGTCATGTTCTTCTTCGCAGGGAGCTGCCGCGAGACCTTGGTCCTGCGCCGGATCGCATTGAAGCTCGCTTGCAGCTACACAATCGAGCACCGCGCCCATTTCATCCGGGCAATCAGCAAGATCTTGCGAGCAGTCTTCAACACAATCCGGTGTCGTGCTCATGCACGCCTCTTCGATCAATTCACAAGCTTGCTCGCAAACCGATGCATCCGACGAGCCGCCGCAGCCCAATGCAATCATCGCTAGCGCCATGGTGGATAGTGTTCGCTTGGCCATACAGACCTCCGGTACAGAGGAGAGTTTCATCTCGCAAGCCGTGTTGCGAGCGGCAGTCGCGACGGTAACACATCGTGCGCAATGAGTGTTAGGCTGGCCCTCGTGATCGTCCGCTTGGTGTTGATCCTTGGGATCGTGGACTGCTCGGACTCCTCGGCCCCACCGTGTGGGCTCCCCATCACGATCAACGCGGGCCAGGATTTCCGGCAGGCGGTTCACTTTTGGTCTCTTAGCCCATCGGGCTCATGTTGAGAGGCGAATTGCGCGGTACTAATCGCAATGTCGCATGGGACGCCGCGCGCAGAGGTCTTTGTTCCAGCTATGCTCGCGGCGATGATGCGCCAGGGGCCCGAGGGTGAGTTCCGATCGAACATCCACCGTGGGGGCACCGCGAAGAAGTTCAAGCTGACGCCCGAAGAACGAAGCACGGCCATCCGGTCGGCCAAGGCGCTCGGCTTGCGGGTCGCTGGTGTGGACACGGTGCGCTCCAACCATGTGGTCCCTTGGTGATGGAAGTGAACTCCTCTCCGGGTCTGGAGGGCATCGAAGCCTCCACCGGCAAAGACGTGGCCGGCGCGATCGTCGAGTACCTAGAGAAGAATGAAAAGGCAGGTAAAACGAAGGATCGGATTGAAGGCTGAGCCATGGCCTTCTTTCGCGCTCGATTTCGTGCGGGCATCAGCGGGTGATCGCGCATGCGACGAGGTCATGGCTGCCGCCCGTGCTATCAAGCGCAGATGGTGAGCCGTATCGACATGCTGCGCCAGAATGCGCACGAAGGTCGTGAAATCGCGATCGAAGCGGTCTACCTGGCTCAGCGCATCGACACGCGTCAGCTCGAGGCACACCCGCTCGCGTCGACTCCGCTGCTGGTCGCTGCGGGTCGCGAAGGGCTCTGCGTGCTATTCCGCTACGGGGTCGTCGTCTTCATCAATGTCATGCCGATGGAGCAAGCGGCCTTTCGCGCGGAGCTCGTTGCACTCTTGACGGAGCGCTTCGAGGAGCCTGTGAGCGACCGTCTGGTGCTCGCAATCCAGAAAGTCGATGGCGACCGAGTTCGTGATGGGGTCGTCACGTGTCCGTCGTTCGATCTCGAGCGCATACAGGTCATCGCCGATGCGCTCGCAAAGAGCGTCGCCCTGATTCACTATGAGCAGACGGCATCCTCGGCGTTCGAGGAGGTGGAGCCGTTAGCCCTCGAGCTCGAACGTGAAGGACGCACGCCGCGCAATGCCCGGTCCCTCGCCAAACGCATTGGAAGCACGCTTGTTACGCTCACGCGGACCGTGGGGAGGGTGGAGGCTGCCGAAAAACCCGAGGTTCTCTGGGAGCATCCTGAATTGGACTCGCTCTACGCCCGGCTCAGCGACGAGCTCGAGCTGGTGGAGCGGCACCGTGCCCTCGAGCGCAAGCTCGATGTCATGTCGAGTGCGGCCCGTGCCCTCTTGGATCTCCGGCTGCACGCCCAGAGCCTGCGGGTCGAATGGTACATCGTGGCGCTCATCGGCATCGAAATCGTGATCTCCCTGTATCAGCTTCGGCACTGATGCGCGAAGCACCGGGCCGCCGGAGCGAGTCAGGATGCGGGGGAAGTGGTCAAGCGCAGGCTCAACGTGATGGCTCTTGCAGCACGCCGCTCTTTTAGCCGATCGGGCTCATGTTGAGAGGCGAATTGCGCGGTACTAATCGTGATCTCGCGTGGGGGCGCCACGGACAGCACCTTTGAATTCGCTATGCTCACGGAGAGACGTGGACCGCAGCCTGCAAGGCGGTCCATGTGATCACTCCACCTTGCGGCGCGCAGGATCGCAGTCGAAGAGGAAGTGGTACACGGACTGAAGCCTCTGATGCCATCCCCAACTACGTCGATCGCTGGCGCGTTCCGAAGGTCCGACACTTGGCGCTCGGCTCACCCTTCCAGAGCATCTGATCGACCACCTCGGTCCGATTTACGCGCTTGATTTTCGCGGACTTCCCGAGTGCCTTTTTCTGGCTAGCCCGCCACCTGCTCTTCGCGAGCGGCCATTACGAGTGGGGGTGGAGGAAGCTTCTGTGCGAGCTGCGCGCGGGTTTTCACGCCCAGCTTCTTCATGGCGGATCGCAGCAATGCCGAAACGCGCGCTTGGGAAAGGCCAAGGCGATACGCAATGAGCTTGTTGGTGTCTCCTTGCACTGCGTACTCGACGACCTGGCACTCTCGCTCGGTGAGCCCCCGTGGGTCGCGAACCTCGGGGGGGTTGGCCATGGCCAGGAGAAAGCGCCTTTCATCAGCGTCGAACCAATCGATCAAGCTCCATCGTCCGCAGACCAATGCGCGCCAGGTTCTGAGCGCCTCTTCGGGGTCTTGCCGGCCGTGCTTGCTGCGCGCACGATCGATCCGTCTGGCGCCTCTGCGAAGGCACTGTGCGGCGCTCTCGCCTCGAGCTCGATCCACGGCCTCGACGATTTGAAATCTCTGGGGATCGACCACAGCCTCCGCATGGCGAGGAAGCCCACTGGCCGCGGCCGCACCCGAGACCATGGCAGAAGCCAAGGCGCACCGGAGACGATACGCGGAGGCGATGTGCGCGCCGAGCATCTGCCATTGCTCGCGTGATTTGGGAAGGAGCTCTGCGACGTCGGGCAGCGGCGCGATGATCCGTATGCCGATCCCGTTTGGATCCCTCGCCAAAATACCGAGCTCATCTACGTAACCAACCTTCTCTAACGCGCGCTTCGACTCCAAGGGGTAGCCCTTCGAGATCTCGGTCCACGTACCCGCATAGCTAAGGGGATGGACACGGGTCAGCATCTCCGGCGGAAGGGCCCTCACCGCATCGCGGAAGCGCGTCTCGTAGTCAAGCGGAAGCGACACGTTGCGGACGGTCCGAATCGCCACCTCTGCGCCCTCGTCTCGAGGCGTCACCACGTATTCATCGATCGCGAAGCCGAGCCCATGGTCGAAAATCGGCGCGCCCACGTCGGCGATCGCGTCCAGCCACTCGGAATCGGATGTCTGGAAGTCGTATACAGTCTCGATGAGATCGATGACATGCGACAGTCTCGGAGCGATGGCGCCAGCTGGAACCATGCGTCCACCCTGCCAGCTCCTCCGAGGACCGCCATACGTAATTGTTCCCGTCCGGCGCAAGGATCGATGGACCGGCCTTGGCAAGGTAACCATTCCACATTGCCGACCTGATATTCGCGCTCGCTGAGCTCCCGTGGGTCGGTCACCTCGGGTGCATTGGGCACGCCGAGCACGTATCTGCGCCCGTCCGAATCGAACCAATCGATCGCCGAGAACATGACGAATTCAAAGGTGCTGTCCGTGGCGCCCCGACGCGACATGACGACTGGTACCGCGCCATTCAGCTCTCGATATGAGCCCGTTGGGCTAAGAGAGCGGAACTCCGGGAGGTTTGCGTCGAAAAGACACTCGGCCTCACCGAAATCAAGGGAGTCGAAGTCGGGTCTGCGTGCCTTCATCCATTTGATAGTGGGCACGACCAATCTGACACGAGCCAAGAAGCGCCTGACGTTCATAGTGCCCATCACGATCGGGATCATCTTCGCGCTTCTGTTTTTCATGTTTCGCTCGCCGCTTTACGCTAGCGTGCTCCTCATGAACGTCCCCTTTTCTTTGGTCGGCGGTATCGTGGCCCTTTGGCTGCGGGGGATCAAGTTGAGTGTCTGGCCGCCGTGGGTTTCATTTCGCTCTTCGGCGTTGCAGTGATGAGTGGTGTTCTCGTGGTCGCCGAAACCAATCGCAGAACGAGAGAGCCAGATGCCGATTTCGTTGGTGCGGTGCTCGAAGGCACTCGTGCTCAGACGCGACCGGTGCTGATGATGATCGTGGTTGCATTGCTCGGCATGCTGCCGGCCGCGCGCGCGACCGGGATCGGATCGGACATTCAGCGTCGGCTTGCCACCGTGGTCATGGGCGGCCTCGCCTCGACGTTGGCGCTCACCCTGTTTGCGCTTCCTTCGCTATACCGTCTGCTGGTGCAGCCGCGAAAGCTGGAGGATGAGAACCCTGCGAGACATGCAGATTAGGCATCTCATCGCCGCGGTGGCAGCCGTTGCCACATCGGGTTGCGGTGAAACCACGACCGAGCGTCTAGGCCTGCCGCCGCTGAAGACCGTTTCCCAGGTCGACCTGAAACGCTACCTCGGCACCTGGTACGAAATCGCGAGCTACCCCCAGCCGTTTCAGAAGGGTTGCACTCACACGACGGCAACCTATTCGCCTCGCGAGGATGGGCAAATCAACGTGCTGAACCAGTGCCGCAATAGCTCCGGCAAAGGGAAGAAGGACGTGGCCCATGGACGGGCCCGTGTGGTGGATCGCGAAACGAACGCAAAGCTCGAGGTGTCGTTCTTCGGCCCGTTTTGGGGCGACTACTGGATCATCGATCTCGGTTCCGACTACGAGTACGCGGTCGTGGGACACCCGAGTCGGGACTACTTGTGGATACTGAGCCGCACCCCTACGATGGATGAAGTCACTTACGACGGGATCTTGAACCGACTCGCCGAAATGGGCTATCCACTCGACCGCTTGGTCAAGACGGAGCAGGGTCCTACGAAGTGACCCGTCTGAGAAACGATCGCAGACCAGCGCCCGTCCGCAACGCTAGCATGAGCGTCATGGCGAGAAGGAAAGCAAGAGGAGGCAAGTGGGGAACTTCTGGCCTGAGAGCCGAGCGCGGTACGAATCGTTATGTCGCGTGGGACCCCGCGCGCAGAGGACGTTTGTTCCAGCTATGCCCTGCTACGCTAAATTTAGGCGATGGGATGATATCGACCACATCAAGATTTGCCGATGAACGAAGTTGCACACGTCGAGGTCGAGCTCACCGTATACGACTACGCGGGCAACGCGGCGGCCCCCGTGATCCAAACCATTGAATGGCCGATCGAGCCGTCGAGCCCGGGCTGCATGGTCCAGTCGAGGCGCCCTTCCACCCAACCTTCCACTTTCCACGGGACACCTCGGGACGGTGCGCAACGCCACGGGACTCTATGTGGTTGATGTCGTTGAATTTCCCGAATGGTGTTCGAGGCTAGGGAAGCGTTGCCAAGGTTGAAGTCGGGAGCTCGAATCTCGTTTCCCGCTCCAGTGGCGATTGCGGCTCCGTTTTGCGGGGCCGTTTTT